>NZ_JBQLIA010000014.1:0-73466 GCF_056034345.1 Marinococcus sp. LNSP9103-4
GGCCGGATTGTACACCTTGTCGGTCGCCGACCGGGACTCCACCCATTCGCCGCCGATAAAATTTTTCAGTGTGGTTACTGCTTGTTCCTGCATAATAAAAATCCTCCTTTAATATAATAAATCAATTAGAAAATGGAATAAGCCAGAACGGCTAAGAATAGAACGATACATGGTACAACAACGCTTACATAGAATATTGGTTTGTAAGATCTTCTGTGTGTTTCTCCGGAGATAACCCTCACTGTCGTCACAACATATCCATTATGCGGGAGAGAATCAATCCCTCCGGAAGCCAACGCAGAAATTCTGTGCATATCTCCTGGATTCAAACCTTGAGCCATGTAAATAGGTGCTAAGATAGGAAGAGCGATACCTAACCCGCCGGAAGCAGACCCTGTAATACCGCAAATAACCGTTACACCCACGGCTAATCCTAATAGTGGCGGTCCCGGCATATTCACTAATCCATCAACGACGGTATCAAAAGCTGCTACTTGAGCTGCTACACTGCCAAAGCCTACGACTGCACAAGTGTTTGCTAAGGCTATTAAGGCGTTCTGCGTACCCGTAGCCAGGTAATCCCAAAATGCCTGCAGGTGTTTCCTCATGCTGACACAAGCAAACGCAATACCAGTTGTTAAAGCAATTAGCAAAGAAGAAGTAGGATCAATGAACTGCGATAATATATTTAAAATAAGAATGACCAAAACTAAGGGAGCGAAAGCCAGAAAAATATTTGGTAATTTTTGTTGATTTTCTGGGTTCGGATCATGCTCCGGCTCTAATTCTTCAGCTTCAACTGCCGCAGCGGTTTCCTCCTTGGTCTTATTCGAAGGTCCATAAGGGAGAGAAAATTCCTCCCCATTATCACTTGCTTTTTTCACCATTCTTCCGAGCCACCATCCACCAGTGACCATTACTAATAAGGCACTAAGGACACCAATAATACCACCGGCTGTGGGCGCTGTATCAAAGAATTCCGTTGGTATAATATTTTGTATTTCTGGTGAACCCGGGGCCGTCATTGTAAATGAAATGGAACCAAACACCAAAGCCGCCGGAATAAACCGGTGAGGCAGGTTTGCCGCTTGGAATAAGGAAACGGCAATAGGATAAACTGCGAAGCCTACCACAAATAAACTCACTCCGCCATACGTCATAATCGCAGCGGCAGCTACAACCGCAAATACGGCCCGCTTTGCTCCTAGTTTCTTTTTAGTCCATTGGGCAATACTGTCTGCTGCTTTGGTTTCCTGAATGATCTTTCCAAAAATCGCTCCTAAGAGAAATACTAAAAACCACGAAGCAAAGTAATCAGTAAAACCGTTCATATAATTATCCAACAGGGCGCTTTGAAGGTTTAATCCTCCCGTCACCGCGACGACAATAGAACTTAACAGTGCGGCTACGATAATATTAATGCCTTTCATCGTAAGGTAAATTAGCAGGGCAAGAGAAGCAATCAGCCCTAACATTCCGACAATACTCATTTTTTCTCCTCCCTGTTACCTCACGGTTTCTTCAGCATAATCGTAGCTGTAACAAACCCGGTATAATTCTTTCATTTCTTCTGCAGAAGGCACTTTAGGATTCTTTTCAGGACTCCCGCTTTCAAATGCATCTTTCACCATTTTATCGACAGCGCTTTCAAATTCTTTTTGTTCAATGCCCCATTCCTGTAGATTAGGTATCTGTAAATTCCGGCAAAGTTCTTTAACAGAGTTAATAGCAATATCCGCCGCTTCTTCATTTGAATATTTTTCAGCTTCCGGCTTAAAGATCCTTCCCAAATCAGCTAAGCGATCAATGGCAGCTTCACGGCTGAACTCCATGACGGCCGGCAGCAGCATCGCATTTGAGAAACCATGCGGCACATGGAAGAGAGCCCCAATCGGCCGCGACATGCCATGCACCAGACATACGGACGAGTTTGAAAAAGCCCATCCTGCTTGCAAAGCACCTAACGCCATTTTTGCCTGTGCTTCCAAGTCCTCCGCCTCGTCATACGTTTTTTTTAAATTCGGAACAATTAATTCCATAGCCGATAATGCCATCATATCTGATAAAGCATGTGCCTTTTGTGAGATGTATGCCTCAATAGCATGACTTAAAGCGTCCACCCCCGTAGCAGCTTTTACTTTCGCAGGAGCTGATTTTGAAAGCTCCGGGTCAACGATAGCTACTTCAGGAAGAAAAGCTGGCTGCTTTACCATCATTTTTACATCATTAGAAGTGTTAGTAATAATCGTAACGTCCGTGGCTTCCGATCCGGTGCCAGCAGTGGTTGGAACAGCGATATGCGGTGCTGGCGGTTGAGAAGCATGCTTTTTCCCTCCCATATAATCACCTATATATCCACCGTTTGTGCTCACTACCGCTACCGATTTAGCTGTGTCAATACAACTCCCTCCACCTATTGATATGATTGCATCGCACGCTTCCTGATGATATAGAGCCAGCGCTTCTTCAACAAACAGGTCGGTAGGTTCTGAGCCTACTCCCGTGTAAACTACACTCTCAACGAGTTCCTCCTGCAAATAAGACTGGCACTTTTCAATGTACCCTAGTGTTTCCATCATTTGGTCGCTGATGATAAGAGCTTTTTTTCCCTTCCGCGCAGTTTCTCTCCCAACCTGTTGAAATGCCTCCTGACCGTAGTGAATAATTGCTGGCGATTGAAAAGCCGTAGGTATGTTCATTAAATTCATCCTCCTTTATGAAAAACTAATTGCAAGAAGCATGCCAACTGTTAATCCCCTCATAATAGCGCTTACAAATTAAAACTGTAGATTGATTTTACAATCTACAGTTTTAATGTCATCAATATATACAATTAATTCAGACCGTATTTTTTTAATTTTTGATAGAGAGTAGTGCGGTGGATCCCAAGTTCTTTTGCCGTTTTTAATTTATTGCCGTTGTTTTTTTCAAGGGAGGATTCAATAATCTGCTTTTCTTTCTCTTCGTCATTGGCTTTCAATATGGGAAGTTCTCCTTCTATACTTTTGCCGCCATCCTCCACCAACAAATAAGAAGACAGGTGTTTCTTTTCAATCACTTCTTCGTCCAATAAGACCACCAGATTTTCTATTACATTTCTTAACTCCCTTATATTACCTTCCCATTTATATTTAATAAGTACTTGCAGAGCTTCAGAAGAAATAGATTTTACTGCCACCTGGTGCCTGTTGCTTATTGAAGTTAAATAGTAGGAAACCAGGGAAGGAATGTCTTCTTTTCTCTCCCGGATAGGAGCGATAGGAATTTCCACGATGTTAATTCTGTAGTATAAATCTTCCCGAAAGTTTCCTTTTTTGACTTCTTCATATAATTTTCGATTCGATGCAGCTATAATTCGGGTGTTTGTTTGAATGGTCTCCAGCCCCCCCACCCGCTCAAATTCTCTTTCCTGTAAAACCCGAAGCAGTTTCGTTTGCATGTCCAAAGGCATTTCGCCAATTTCATCGAGGAATAATGTGCCTTTTTGAGCCAGTTCAAATTTTCCCGGCTTTCCTCCTTTTTTAGCCCCAGTGAAAGCTCCCTCCTCATAACCAAAAAGTTCAGATTCAATTAAATGTTCAGGAACCGCTCCGCAATTAACACTGACAAACCGTCCTGTTGAAAAGGGACTTAATTCATGAATACTTTGGGCAAACATTTCTTTTCCGGTTCCACTTTCACCAGTTATAAGAACAGTTATGTGCTTTTTAGCCACTTTTCGTGCCAATGATTTTGAATTCATGGTACTTTCACTCTGACCAATAATTTCATCAAGGGTAAAACGGGCACTTCTTTCTGTATTCACATTTGCGGTTTCAGTTGTTAATTGATCATTTCTGTAGCTTTTCTGCATATTCTCATAAATTTTATACAACTCATTTAGTCCTTCAAAAATAAGCATACCTACAGCCCCCACTACTTTTCCATTTTTCCATAATGGAAGCCGGTGAACGACCATAGCCTGACCGTTAATATACTGAATGGCACCACGCTCTGGAAGTCCTGTTCGTACAGTATTGTGCAAGTTTGTGTTTTCTATGATTTCTTCAACTTGCTTTCCTAATGCGTAATGTTTGTCAATTCCAATAAAACGGCTGTAGGCATCGTTAAATTGAATAATTATTCCATTATGGTCTACTACCGCCACTCCTTCATAAGCCCGTTCTAAAACAATATCGAGGATTTCAGCGGTATGCTCAAGCTTATCTGCTTTTTGCAATAAATCTGAAAGACCGTTTGAAATATTATTACGATTCAGGACCCCTACTAATTTATTACTTTCATCTCTAACAACAAACCACGTCGAGTTGCTTCTATACACATTCAATAGAGGTTCATTTTGCTGAATGATAATAAAATCTTCTTTACCTAAAAAATCAGCAACCGGCCTGTCTCCAGCACCCGATAAAATTGATGGAAGCAGCAGCCGTGGCGTAACCAGCCCTATCGGTTTATTATCATTACTTACAATGACTATATTTTCTTTTTGAGAAGCTGCCAGCAATTCTGCAAGATTCCGTACACTATTATCTGCTCCGGCAGTTAATGGATGAAAGTCCATCCAATCTTGGACTAAAAAATTATCCTCTAGCTCTTTTATTCTTCTTTGCGGTTCAAAACTATCGCTCAACTCTTGTTTCCCTCCTTAAGAGTTTTATTTTAATGTCTAATATATAAGCTTTAAATTTAAATATAGCAAAATTTTGCTCTTGAAGTATATCAGGCAGCGCAATGTACAAAATATCATTGGAGGCCCATTAGCAAAATCGAATTTCAAAAACTATTGCGATCCAATAAACACCATGGTAGTATACTTGTATACTAGAATACTAAAAGGAGGTGCCCAACCCAATGCAGCAAACAGCACGAAGCAATACTTATAACACTATTAAAGATAAAATTGTCCGGCTGGAACTTAAACCAGGCCAACGGGTATCTGAAAACAAGATTGCCGAGACGCTTGAAGTAAGTAGAACGCCCGTACGCGAATCATTTGTCCGTTTATCCCAGGAAGGATTAATTGACGTCTACCCACAGCGGGGTTCTTTTATTTCGCTTATTAAAGAAGATGATGTAGAAGAAGGACGCTTTATGCGTGAACACATGGAGATAGCTGTAGTGAAACTTGCTTGTCAAACTAGCAGTAGAATCAATCTCCAGCATTTATCAGAAAATCTCCTTTTACAGGATAATAGCGTAATAGAAAAAAATCACCAACGCTTGTTTCAATTAGATGAAGAATTTCATCACGCTATTTTTATTGGCTGTAATAAAGAACGAACCTGGCAGGCAGTTCAAAACATGATGGTGCATCTAAATCGTACTAGAATGCTCAGTCTGGCTTCCGAGTTGAATTGGGAAAAAATAGTCACTCAGCACAAAGAAATTTTGGAAGCTATAAAAAACCAAAATGAAAAAGAAGCAGAGCGTATCATGCGGGAGCATATGGCGCTTGTAAATATTGATCTGGCTAGTTTGAAAACGAATTACAGTCACTACTTTGAGTAAGCCATGGAGGCGAGGCAAATGGATAATGTTATTGAAAGTTATGTAAGCGATACCATTAATAAAGTACCGGTCATTGATATGCACACACATCTATTCCCTTCCGCCTTTTCTCAACTATGTTTATATGGAATCGATGAATTATTAACCTACCATTACTTAATCTCAGAGGCGACGCTTTGGATAGACAGTGATTACCAACAGTTTTCACGATATTCCAAGAAAGTCCAGGCGGAAATTGTATGGGAAGAATTATTTGTAAAACGCTCTCCCTTTAGCGAAGCTTCTGTAGGACTTCTTACGATCCTAAACGAACTTGGCATTCCTTTTTCCAAAGATTTAAATACCATCCGCGAACATTTCTCGAAAATCAATAACGAAGATTATGTAGCTTATATAATGAACAAAGCCAATATTTCTTCTTTCGTTATGACCAATAACCCTTTTGACAACGAGGAAAGAAAATATTGGGATCAGGACGTTTCCTTTTCTTCCACCACTTTTATTCCCGCTGTGCGTGTTGATCCATTAATTAATGACTGGAAAAATGCTTATAAAATAATCAAGCAAGATGGATATTCTGTTTCTGAAGATATAAATACTTCTACAATAGAAGAAATCAAACGTTTTTTACGTTTTTGGGTCGAGAAAATGCAGCCTGTCTATATGGCAGCCTCCCTCCCCTGGGATTTTCCCAAAAGCGATTATGAGATCACGCTTCTAGAAGAATGCGTTCTCCCTGTGTGTGAAGAATACAATCTTCCCATGTCTTTAATGCTCGGTACAAAACGACAATTGAACCCTGACCTCGGTATTGCGGGAGACGGGACGGGACGAACATCCTTTGTCTATTTAGAACAATTATGTATGCGCTTTCCTGAACAAAAATTTTTAATCACTGTGCTTTCCCGCGAAAATCAATATGAACTAACCGTTATTGCTCAGAAATTTAAAAACGTAATGCTTTTTGGATGCTGGTGGTTTTTAAATACTCCTCAATTGATTGAAGAAATCACCACCATGAGATTGGATCAACTGGGCCTTCATTTCATCCCACAGCACTCTGATTGCCGGGTCATGGAACAGTTATTGTATAAATGGAGTCATTTCCGACAAACATTTTCCCCCATCTTAACCCAACGTTACCAACTGTTAGAAAACAAGGGAATGACCGTTACAAAAGAAACCATACAAAACGATGTTGAGCAGTTATTCCAGGGAAATTTTATTAATTTTACTAACCTATTAAGGAGTGAAACAAAATGAAAAAAAGTTTTACTGTAGTAAGTGCAGCAAGTGTATTAGTTCTCAGTGCCTGTGGCGGTGGCTATGGAAGTTCTGAGGATGATAACTCCGGCTCAGGTTCAAATTCTGAAAACAACGATGCTACCCATTCCCTGCAAGTGGGGATAGTGGTATCAGAAAATGATCCAATGTATGCAGGATTAGAACAGTTTAAAAAAAATGTGGAAGAAAAAACTGATGGTGACCTTGAAATTGAACTTTTTCCAAATTCCTCATTAGGTGATACACCTGCTATTCAGGAACAGGCTAAAGCAGGCTCTAATGTGGGAACCTTAGCGGATGCTGCTATTATGGGAGACTATCAAGAGGAAATTGGAATTCTTCAAGGTCCTTATCTTTTTGAAAATTACGAAGAAATCCAAAAAGTAACAGACTCCGACTTATTTCAGGGATGGTCTGACGATCTGGCTGAAAACGAAAATTTACAAATTCTCTCCTTTAACTGGTATCAGGGTACCCGCAACATGGTAACTGATAATGCCATTGAAACTCCTGAGGATTTAAATGGGCAAAGCATACGTACCATTGGCTCAGATATTTTCTTAGAAACGATGACAGCGATGGGAGCGAACCCTACAGGTCTTGATTGGGCTGAAGTTTACTCCGGCATTCAACAAGGAGCAATTGATGGAGCTGAAGCCCAGCAGTCCGCTGCCTATGAAGCGAGCCTCTACGAAGTTTCAGATTATTATTCTAAAACTAATCATATACAGCTTATTACCGGCTTAGTAGTAAGCGCCGATTGGTTCGAAGGATTACCGCAGGAATACCAGGATATTGTTCTCGAAGAAGCCACAAATGGCGGTACTTATGCTTCTGAACAAGTAGTCGATACTTCCGAGGAATATGAAAGTCAAATGGAAAATGAAGGCATGACAATTGTAGAACCCGAACTTGAACCTTTCCAAAAAGCCACAGAAGACGTGTATGAAGAATTTGATGGTTATCCAGAGCTTCGAGATGAAATTTTGGAAATTATTGAATCTTAGCATAAGATTTTGAGGAGGCACTCGCGATGAGCAAGCTAGCTTTCGCTTTAAACAAGATTGAAGAAACACTCACGAAACTATTGTTGGCTTGTATTGTTTTGCTGGTGTTTTATTCTGCTATGGTCCGCTGGGCCGGGTTTCCCATCGCCTGGTCCGTGGAAATGGCTCAACTGCTTTTCATTTGGCTCGTATTTATTGGAGCAAATCAAGCTCTTCGCAAAAACCGGCATATAGGTGTTGACTTTTTCACTAGTAAGCTTCCATTTAAAGGTCAACTTATCATTCAAGTGTTTACAAACGTATTAATTGGCGGTTTTCTTCTTTATTGTATTTATTTTGGCTTTGTCCAGACCAGCCAATTTACATTGAGAAGTATTCAAAACCTTCCGTTTAGCTATTCCTACATCACTGCTTCAGTACCAGTAGGCTGTAGCCTCATGTTTATTACTCTTGTTACCAAGTGGCTCCTCTATTTTATAAACAAAGACAAGCCACTCAGCCCTGAACCTGTTAAAGATAGTCCGGCAAAGGAGGTAAAACCATGATTTGGGTTTTAATTTCATTTGTCGTGTTAATTGTCGTTAACGTACCTATTGCTTTTGCTATTGGCATTTCAGGTCTCGTCTTTTTTATCACAGATCCGAACTTACCTATAAATCTGGCCATTCAGCGTTTTGCCGAAGGAACGCAGTCTTTTCCCTTACTAGCTGTCCCCTTCTTTGTATTAGCAGGTAATTTGTTGAACGAAACCGGCATCACAAAAAGACTTATTGATTTTGCGAATGCTTTAACCGGTCATTTAGTCGGCGGTCTCGCCCATGTTTCTATTATTTTAAGTGCTATGATGGGCGGTATCTCAGGTTCAGCAAATGCGGATGCTGCAATGCAAAGCAGAATTTTATCCCCCCAAATGATGAACAAGGGGTACTCGGGAGGGTTTACTGGCTCTGTTATTGCATTCAGTGCTTTAATTACTGCCACTATTCCTCCAAGCATTGGCCTCATTCTTTACGGTTTTGTTGGAGAAGTTTCAATAGGGCAATTATTTATGGCTGGCATCGTACCGGGCGTTCTTATGACCATCATGCTCATGATTACTTCCAGCCTTATTGCAAAAAAACGTCACTATGAGCCCGCCCGTATTGAGAGAGCCACGTTTAAAGAAGTCGTTTCTACTTTTAAAGCTAGTTTTTGGGGGCTCTTGTTTCCAGTTATTTTAATTGTAGGTATCCGTTTCGGTGTATTTACAGCTTCTGAAGCCGGAGCCTTTGCTGTGGTGTATGCTCTTGTAGTTGGGTGGTTCATCTACAAAGAACTCGATTGGAAAAAATTAAATTTGGTATTAAAAAATACGGTTGAAGATAACGCGATTATTATGCTGATCATCGCCTGCGCATCTATACTGGGATATGCTATTACTTCTGCCCGGCTGCCCCAAAGCGCCACTACGTTTCTTCTGTCTCTAACTGAAAATCCTTTTTTAATCATAACGATTGTTTTGGTTTTCTTATTAGTCGCAGGCATGTTTATGGAGAGTACGGTTAACACGCTTCTGCTTACTCCAATTCTTCTTCCTATTATGACAAACATCGGAATGGATCCTGTACATTTTGGAATTTTGATGATGACAATCGTGACCATGGGTGGAATGACCCCGCCAATAGGTGTGACCATGTATACCGTTTGCTCTTTATCCAATATCGCTGTCACAGACTACATGAAAGAGTCAATACCTTATATCTGCATGGTCGTCGTTTTTATCATTATTTTAGTTCTTTTCCCTCAAATATCCTTATTCCTGCCAGAAGTATTAATGCGTTAACGAATGCCAGAATCTAAGAACGGAGTTGAAGCGATGCGTATAGCCTTCCGTTGGTTCGGAGAAGATAACGATACAATTTCTCTGAAACAAATCAAACAAATACCTGGAGTCGAAAGCATCGTATGGGCGCTGCACCATAAACAGCCTGGAGAACTTTGGCCAAAGCACGAGATCGATGAAGTGACCTCGGCCATTACTTCTCATGGGTTCAGTGCGAACGTTGTGGAAAGTGTTAATATTCACGAGGATATTAAACTTGGTCTGCCGTCCCGGGATGCCTATATTGAAAATTACAAACATACAATTGAAAATCTAGCAGATGCTGGCGTGAAAGTCATTTGTTATAATTTTATGCCTGTCTTTGACTGGATTCGCACGGATTTGAATAAGTCATTGAATGATGAGTCGTATGCGATGTTCTACCAATACGATCTTATAAACAATGTAAATCCGGAAGAAATGGTCCGCACTATAACATCTAACCCGGAGTTCACTATGCCTGGCTGGGAGCCTGAACGTCTAAAGGATATTAAGTACATTATTCATCAATATGAAAACATCACCACAGACATCCTGCGTGAAAACTTACATTATTTTTTGTCCGCTATCATTCCTGTGTGCGAAAAGCATAACATCCAAATGGCTGCTCACCCGGATGATCCACCGTGGCCGGTCTTTGGATTACCAAGGATTCTCTCCGGTCCTGAAGATATCCAGAAACTATTAAATCTGGTCGACAGTCCTTCCAATGGAATCACTCTTTGCAGTGGCTCATTGGGAGCCACTAAGGAAAACAATGTACCAGAAATGATTCGGGCGTTTAAAGATAGGATTGCTTTCGGTCATGTTCGTAACCTCTACCGTTATGCGAACGGTGATTTCATTGAAACTTCTCACCGTTCCTCTGATGGTTCACTGGATATTGGCGAAATTATGAAAGCCTATCATGATATTCACTTCGACGGAGTGATCCGGCCAGATCACGGCAGACAAATCTGGGATGAAAACTGTCGTCCGGGCTACGGACTCTATGACCGCGCCCTGGGTATTATGTACTTGTTAGGAATTTGGGATACATTAAACAAACAGGAGGGAAAATAATATGCTTTCATTGCATGCGAACCTTAAGGGAAAAGTTGCTGTTATTACCGGAGGGGGTGGTGTCCTGTGTGGAGAAATGGCGAAAGAGCTGGCTCGCCAGGGAGTAAAAGTAGCTGTACTCAGCCGAAAGGAAGAAAATGCGCAAAAGGTAGTCGATGCTATTACCAGTGACGGCGGGGAAGCTATTGCTCTTGCCTGTGATGTACTGGATAAAGAAAGTATCGAAGCCGCAGATGATATCGTCTACCGTAAGTATGGCTCCTATGACATTTTAATTAACGGAGCGGGCGGCAACCATCCTGATGCTGCCACCTCTGAAGAATTTTTTCAATCTAGTCATGTAGAAGACGAAAATATTAAAACATTTTTCGATTTAACAGAAGAAGGTATCAAACATGTTTTCGATTTGAATTATGTTGGTACCGTCCTCTCTACTCAGGTATTCATGAAACATATGCTTGGAAAACAAGACGCCAGCATCATAAACATCTCCTCAATGAGTGCCCCCACTCCGATGACCAAAGTGATTTCGTACAGCGCTGCCAAAGCCGGGATCGATAATTTCACTCAATGGCTCGCTGTTCATATGGCTAAGGAGAATATTCGTTGCAACGCTATTGCTCCCGGCTTTTTTCTCACTTCGCAAAATCGCAATATGCTACTCGATGCGCAAGGAGAGTTGACAAGCCGAGCAAACAAAATTATCAGCCAGACACCGATGGAGCGTTTTGGAAAGCCTGAAGATTTAACTGGCTCATTAGTCTGGTTGGCAGATTCTGAAATGTCCCGTTTTGTCACAGGAGTCACTATCCCTGTTGATGGAGGTTTCATGGCTTATTCAGGTGTATAATCAAATATTTTATCAAAGATTATTCGGGGTGTTTATATGAAAAAAGTAATTACAGTGGGAGAGCTTTTAATGCGGCTCTCCCCTCCTTCTATTGATACGTTAAAGCAATCAGACTGTTTAAATTTTTACTACGGCGGTGCTGAAATCAATGTAGCTGTCGCATTAAGTAACTTAGGAAGCCGAAGCACCGTGTTAACAGCTCTTCCAGATAATCCACTAGGAGAAGCAGCAGCAGCTTTTTTAAATAAGGAAGGCATCAATACCTCTTATATTGATATCCAAGGAGCAAGGCTTGGAACATACTATGTAGAAAACGGCACTGCTGAGAGACCTTCCAAGGTTACTTATGACCGTATACTTTCTTCTTTCTCTACTTGGGATTTAGGCAATAAAAATTGGGATGCTATATTAGACAAAGTCGATATTTTACATGTTACAGGTATTACCCTGGCTTTGGGGGAAAGAAGTCGTCGCCATACCGAAATAATTCTACAGGAAGCTGAAAAAAGAAATATAGATATTAGTTTTGATTTTAATTATAGAAGTAAGCTCTGGAGTATTGATGAAGCAAAGGAGGCGTTTGAAGAAGTTCTGCCTTACGTCACTATTTGCTTTGGAAACCTTTCAGACCTTACTAATATTTTGAAAAGACCGTCTTCAGGGTCGTCTGAAACTAAAGAAATAAATACAATAATTCATTTTCTAAATGAGTATGACATCAAATGGTTTGCTTCCTCGAACCGAAAAGTAGAAACAAATGAATTGCATTTTTTGCAGGGCTCCTTAATCCATCAGAAGGGAGATTCTTTTTTCTCCCCCACTTATTGTGTGCATGTTTATGATCGTATAGGCGGCGGCGACGCTTTTGCAGCTGGTTTATTACACAAAATAAACCTTCAGCAACTTAGCAACATGGAAGAAGTAATTAACTTTGCCACCGTCACAGGGTTGTTAGCTCATACTTTAAAGGGAGACTCATTCATTTTAAAACAAGAGAACGTACAAGCATATCTTGAAAAACAACACGGTACTGATGTGAATCGTTAATATTTTTGATTGATGATGATCCGATAATAATATTCTGATCTTAAAGGAGCTTACTATGAAAGATCAAAAACATTATGCCTTATCTAAAATATTTAATTCTCAAATTATAGCGGTAATTCGGGGGGACACACTTGAGCAGGCAGAAAAAGTGACTACTGGCGCTTTTGAAGGTGGAATAACGTGTCTTGAGATTACTTATACAGTACCTAATGCTTCGAATCTCATTGATTCTTTAAGTAAAAAATACAGCGACCAGGCCCTTATAGGCGCGGGTACTGTATTGGATGCTACTACTGCCCGCCTGGCCATATCGTCTGGTGCTTCTTTTATCGTATCTCCTCACTTTGATAAGGATATCGCTAAAATATGTAACACGTATAGGGTTCCTTACCTACCTGGATGTTATACTGTAAGCGAAATAATTACTGCAATGAAGTACGGGGCAGATATTATAAAGATTTTTCCCGGAAACACTGTGACCCCTTCCTTCATAAAATCAATTCAAGGGCCTCTTCCTCAGTCCGTTCTTATGCCTTCAGGTGGTGTAACAGAAAAAAATGCTAAAGAGTGGATTGAACAGGGAGCAGCAGCAATCAGTGTGGGGAGCGTGCTATACAAAAATGACCTGAAAGAAATTAAAGAAAACGCCTCCAGGATAATTAATATAATTAAAAACAACTCTGTATAGCTTATTCATTAATCTGCACATAGAATAAAGAAGGGCCTGTTTCAAAAATTGGCACTTTCGTTCGCATAAAAAAGAGTATTTATTTATGAGGTTATTAGTAGAAAAACGTATAGTAGGTATAGTGTCATAGAAACTGGACATAAGCATAGGAGCATCGTTATATCATTGAACGCCACAGCACCACCAAACACACACAAAGGCCTCCGGCAAAGAATGCCGGAGGCCTTTGTGTGCGGTTCCTTACAGAAGCAGTCATTCCTTCAACTAGAACTGCCTTTTAAAATGACGCTTCCGTTCCTGAGATAAAAAATTTTTGAAAATTGCGGTGCTCTCTTGCTCTAAGCGTAAACATTTTTCGCTTTTTACAGGTTCAGCACAAGCACTTTATCGCGGAGCATCGAATCGATACTTCTGCCAATTCCCTGTACGCCCTGACCCGAATTTTTCACTCCCAAAAACGGAAAATGATCAGGTCCACGGGACGTCTTGCCATTCACCTGAACCGTGCCGACATTCAGCTTGTCGGAAATAGCGAAGGCGTTCTCCAGGTTCTGAGTAAAAATACTGGCTTGAAGACCATACTCGTTACGCTTTTCGAGCATGATGGCTTCCTGTTCATTTTCAATTCTTAGAAAAGGAAGCACCGGGCCAAACTGCTCCTCCCAGGCGACTGCCATATCCTCTGTGACATGATCCAAAAGCGTTGGCCCCAGAAGATTCTTTTTCTTGTCTCCCTCAAATACGACTGCTGCCCCCTGCTCCCGGGCATCTTCGATCAGCCTTGTAACGTTATCGGCTGCCTTCTGATCAATCATCGGCGTTACGCTCGCATCTTCCCTGGACGTGCCTACCTTCAAGTTGGACACGATTTCCTTCACTTTCTCGATAAGCTCATCTGCCACACTGTCCATCACGATCACACGCTTGATAGCTGTACAGCGCTGACCCGAATAACTGAAGGCCCCGCTGACAATTTCTTTTGCGGCCTTATCCAAATCGGCATCTTCAAGAACAATCGCCGGGTCTTTGCCGCCAAGCTCAAGCACCACTGGGATCATGGATGCTTTTTTCGCAATATGTTTTCCGGTATCTGTTCCTCCGGTAAACGTGATCATATCTATCAGGGGATGAGTAACGATGAAATCGCCAATAACGGAACCTCGGCCCGTTACAACATTTAATACCCCTTCCGGCAGGCCGGCTTTCACAAGCGCTTTTACCATTAACAATCCACTAATCGCTCCCTGCGTCGCCGGTTTGAAGACAACCGTATTACCGGTAATAAGCGCTGGAGCAATTTTAGAAGCAGCCAGGTTTACAGGGTAGTTAAATGGCGAAATGGCCAGGACGACTCCGTGTGGAACTTTCTGAACCATTGCTTTTGTCTGTTTTGTAGCGCCGGGAAAGGCATCCCCCTGAATAAAGCTTCCATGTGTTCGAAGTCCCTCTTCCGCTGTGTGGCGAATCAGTTGGGCGGTACGCTTCACTTCACTTTTCCCCGAGGACAACGTCTTGCCTACTTCCTTGTGGATCATTTCCCCTATCTCATCGGTCATCTTTTCCAACTCTTCGGCCCAGCGATGAAGAAGTTCTGAACGCTCATGTCCCTCTTTTGCTTCCCAGGCTTCCTGAACCTCGGCCGTTTGTTGAATCGCAGCGGCAACTTCCTCCTGACTCAAGGCAGGCACGCTTCCTACGACTTCATTATCGTCGGGAGCATAAATGTCGACAGTGTCTCCACTGTTGCTTCCGATCCATTTGTTGTTAAGCAGCGTAGCAAACACGCCCTCTGTCTGCCGTACGGTCATATTTCTCTCTCCCTCTATCTTTTTTTTAACCTTTTAAAGGTTAATGTTATCTATTAAACCATAACAGTGCACTTTCAAACAAGTCTGAATTTTATAAATTATCACTTTTGAAACCAAGAAAACGATTTCAGGGAAAGGAATTTATTAATGTATTCTTAGAAATAATATAAAACCTGCAGGGCGGAAAAGAAAACAATAAGAACCCTTGCCGATAAAATGTAAATGCCTACGCCAAATAAAAGTTAGTAAATAAAAAGGCAAACCCCCGAAATTGTAGAGGTTTGCTAGCAAGCTATTTCATATCAGCGCTATTACCAGAATGAAATACTCTTAAAAATATCTTCTTTTATATTAGCCGATAATAACAGTTTGCTCTTTAGCCCATCTGATAATGAATGGCCGATTATTATTTATTTCGCCTCCGCTGTCTTCGGCGATCTGCCGACGCCGGCCCACCGTATCATTGGAATTGCCAGGAGCGAAAGCAGTGGTGCAGCTATGGCCAATACGGCAAAGCTTGAATAAGCTACTATGATGCCGGATAATCCTCCACCGATTGCTCCTGAAAAAGCAATCCAGACATCGACGGATCCCTGGGTTTTCGCTCTCGTTGACAGTGATGCAGCATCAACCACAATGGTCGTGCCGCTGATTAAGCCAAAGTTCCAGCCAAGCCCGAGAAGAATAAGCGCAATCGTTATCGATACAAGAGAATCTGCCGGCCCCAAGGCAGCCAGCACTCCTGCTGCCAAAAGGGTACCGGCGGATGCCACAGCCATCCGTGCTCGTCCGACCTTTTCCACCAGGGTTCCTATTATTAATGAAGGCAGATACATGCCGGCGATATGAAAGCCGATCACCATACCCACCGCCTGCAGGGAGAAGCCGTGGTTTCCCATGTAAATAGGGGTCATGGTCATCACCGCTACCATCACAAACTGGGTGCTCACCATCACGGAAGCTCCGGCTAATACGCCCCGCCGGTCAGTCGATGCTTCCACTGGCTCCTCTTCACCGTACAGCCGCCTGCTATTCTTTTGTTCTTTGGCCACTGCCTTTGCCACAAGGAATGGGTCAGGACGGAGAAACAGATAGAGGAACCCGCCGGCTGCCAGATAGGCAGCGGCAGCCAGCATAAACGGGCCGGCCAGGGAAGGTATGTCCATGGCGGTCGCCACCTCTCCCATGGGTCCCACCAGATTTGGGCCGGCTACCGCTCCGAGAGTCGTGGAAATCATGGCCATGCTTACCGCCTTCGCCCGCTGAGTGGAGGAGGCCAAATCCGTTCCTGCATACCGGGCCTGTAAATTCGTCGCTGTGCCGGCCCCGTAGATTAACAGGGCAACAAACAGCAGCCCGATCTGATTGGTAATCGCCGCCAGCACTACCCCGACGGCGCCCATCCCGCCGGTCAAAAACCCGGCTGCCAGACCCGTACGCCGGCCGAGCCGCTGGGACAAGCGCCCGATCAAGAGCGCCGCTCCAGCAGAACCAAACGTAAATACGGCGGTAGGCAGTCCGGTGACGCTGTCTGTCCCCATCATATCCTGGGCCAGCAACGCCCCCACAGTGATCCCGGCTGCCAGTCCGGCTCCGCCGAATATTTGTGAGATGATTACAATGAGAAGCGTTTTTTTATACAGCCGGTGCTGCTCCTCTTCAGAATCCATATATCGCTGAATCTTTAACCTAAAGGCTTCTGCCTTCTTTCTTTTTCTTTCTCCCATAACTTCACCTATCTTTCGATCATTCCGCCAAAATTAACGACTGCAGGTTCCTATACCCATAGCGGCATCGGCAACCTATCCAGCTGCTGCACTTCCGACGTATTGATTTCTGCATAACTTTTGATTTCTTCTTAGATGTTATCTTACAATTTTATGGAAGTATATACTTGGCTTAATATATTTGTTCTTATGCCTTTGGCGGATAATTTTTATAATAAGAACCTAAGAAAACGCTGCCGAAAACAATAAAACCTATGATAAAAAAGAGAATATTCCATTCCCCGGTCCTCACTCCAGCAGCAATAAATAAAATTATGTACACGCTCAACACTATCCACGCCATACGCTTTAACACTATCTTCATGCCCCTATACTACCCCTTTCCCGGGTTGCTGTGAACGCTCATCTCCCCGATTATATCAACTGCTCATTTCGCCTATTTTAATAGCCTTCACCATAATACCATTTGAATTTTTCTCAGTTTATTACTGATTTACATTATTTACAATTGTTGAAGGTTCACTTCATTTCACCCTATCTCTTCTCTTTGCTTATTTCTAAAGCGTGATACTTTCTGCGCTCACTTGGCTATTTTTCGTGCCAACCAATGCAGTAAAAGAGAATGTCGGAGATACGTGATTGTAATTTAATGGAGGCGCATTTAAAATGCAATGTACAAGTCTATCTAATAAAGGAGCGACAGGATGAGTGGCATCAGCATAGGCGTTTACGCTGTTTGTTTTTTACTTATTGCAATCGCTGGCATCATAATGCTTATAGAATATCGAAAGCCAAAAGAAGCTCGCAGGCACAAAAAGCTAATGATCTCTATGAGTTTGCTGCTGGCAGCTTCCCTTCTTCAACTGAGTCACGGCCTTGCCACAGATCTCTAGGAAATAATAAAGATGCATAAAATTTCGCTTCAACAAAAAGAGACCAGCTCATCAGGCTGATCTCTTCGATAATTACTTCCCAAAGAACGGGAGCAATATTTCCTCTAAATAAACCTTTTAATTTCAGCGGCGAACGCTTCCGGCGCTTCCTGAGGCACCCAGTGGGCCGACTGGTTTATTCTTACCAACTCGCTGTTTGGAAGATCCCTGTCCAGCATCTCTCCCGTTTCTACCGGCTGCCACGGATCCTGGGTCCCCCATAACAGCAGCACGGGGTGTTGAATATCCGAAAGCTTATGCGTCAGCGCGGTGGTGTGGTTCGTGTTCAGGGCAGCAGCGTTGCGGACAAGGCTGACTTTGCCTTCTTCATGTAAATACGGGGCCATAATCCCTTCCAAAAAGGTATCCGTCAGCTGCTCCCGCTGGGCAAATACATCGTTATAGCCCTTCGAAAGAAAATCTTCCATCTCCTGAAGAGATTTGTTTTTCCACGATGGATGGCCCGCCATCAGCATTTCTTCAATTGGCCAGGAGTCATAGGCAACGGTGTTGGAAAGGACAAGCTTATTGATTCGATTCGGTTCATCAAGTGCAAGGATCAATCCGACGCCTCCCCCGATATCATGCGCCGCCAGATGAACCTGTTCGAGCTCCAGCTGATCCATCAGCTTTATCACCATTTTCGCCTGCACATGAAGCGAGCGGTCGAAGCGGTCCCTTTGATCTGAATAGCCGTACCCCAGCAGATCAGGAACAATCACCCGGTACTCCTCTTCAAGCTGCGGAATAACGGCCTGGTACAAGTAAGACCAGGTTGGTATGCCGTGCAGCAGCACGATCGGCGGCCCGGATCCTACATCTGTATAGTTTATTTTCACTGGTTCCTCTACCACTCCTTCAAGCGTGACCGATTGCTGGCATTGTTTAAATTCTGCTTCCGTTACTGTTCTGTTGGGCTGCATATCTTTGCCTCCTTACGAATTTTTTTGCCGGTTTCACTACGTTTCTATGAACGGATAGCTTTAGACAAACCAGCCTCCTGTGAACGTATTCTTTTGTCTCATTCCCGCATATGTATATTATTAAATGTAAGCCAGCTTACAGCGAAGATTCTCCTTCCGATCCAAAAAGTTATAAATTATTTATTCAGAAATTTTCATCACGATGATATACTGTAAAAAGATTTAAATAATTTTCTGATTATTGACTCTTCTCATTAGTTTACCGGTTTTATTACTTTCTCTGCGGGGAATTTACAACGACATATAAGGCAGCAATGGATGGAGACTACAGCCACTCCATAAGCCAGGAAAAGAGCATAATTCTTTTTCTGGCTTTTTATTTGTTTATGGAAAAAATTTCAATTCAGTCTAGTGTTATTCCCTATTCAGAAAGAAGGGACCCGTTTGAAAAAACCGCGCCTGTTTTGTATTCTGCCAGGAACCCTGCTTATTGCAGTTATGTTTGGCTGTACAAGCAAAGAAGAAACTCCTCAGACCTTAAATGCCCAGGAAACTGCTATTCAGGATGAAGATGACCTGCCGAAGAAGGATGTAGAAGAAGAACCATCTTCCCAGCCGGAGCCGCAAAGGGAAAATATGTCCTCCCCTACACCGTCGGAACTGGACGCCGGAAAAATACACCAGGAGCTTCTGATAGACGACAATCTGGTCAAACTGCCTTCAAGCTTTCCCGGCCAGCGAATCAGCCAGGTTCAGGGATCAGTGGCCTCCAACAATTCAGCCACCTACAGTGTTCAGTACCAGACAAGTACCGGAGAGCCTTTAGCACACGTAACAGCGGCCCAGTACATGGGGATCCAGGAAGCTTCCAATGAAATTGAAGCTTTTCGGGAAGGCAAAACCGTCAATCCATCCCGGCCAGGGGTAAAGGAGTTTCGGCACGGATTGCCCGGACATGCGCAGGAAGGCGCAGACCAGTACCATTACAGCGGGCAGCAGGATCAGTGGCTGTTGAGCCTCTCTTCCTCATCTTCGGAAAATCTCAATCAGAAAGCTGTTCTTCTTCAAATATCAGAATATCTCAAGCATCACCCACTCCCCGCTTCTGCCAGACAGGGGGTTGTCGACATTTATTACGCTCCGGCCAGTGAGGATGTTACCGTGGATATCCGCTGGCAGGAAGGAGAAATGGTCTATGCGGTGCGGACCAGTCTTCCGCCGGTGGAAGCCTTAAAAATCACAAATTCCATGAACTAAAAGATACTTCCTTATTTATTCAGGCGTTCGTTAAACAAGAAAAGCTCTCCTGCAATTTTAGCAGGAGAGCTTCGTTATTTATTATGCCTTCGATCGGTAGCTCGTGTTGTGGTCCTGAAGGGTTTCATCCTGACCGAACAGGAAGTGCTTTTCCATATTCGGGGAGTACTCTGAGCTGATGGTCTGCAGGCCTGCTGCTTCAGCTACTGAACGGAGCATAGCCGGGGAAGCACCGCAGCACAGCCCGATGTAATTCACACCGCCATCTGTCGCTTCCTTCGCCCATTCGGCCAGTTCGTACCGGTTATGGTAGAGCGGCTCGAGCGCAGTAGGAAAGGTTGTTTCAAGAGGTGTATGGCAGCTGCATCCGGAATCCGGCAGATTAAAAAAGGTCGGGTGCTCCTCTGTGGTCCGGTAAGGGACCGGAAGACCGGCTATATACCCCTGAACTGATGCCCGGATCTTTTCCAGATACGGCTGCATCGTGTTCGGACCGCGGAAGCAGTTCATGCCGACGACCAAAGCGCCGCTTTCCGATAAAATGCGGCAGGATTCCTCCACTGAGTATCCGTCCCGCAGGATGTTTTCGCCCATTAATCCAAGTGTAATAACGGCTGGGAGACCCTGCTTTTGAATCTCTTCAAGAGCGATCAGCGCTTCCTCGTGATAATAAAAGGTTTCCCCTTTAATGTAATCGACGCCTTCCTCGCTGCACCAGCCAATCATTTCTGCAAACATCTGGCGGACAGCGGTTTTGGAATCTTCATCATCCGGGTTGAAAATATTGGTATTGGAAATATTGCCCGCCACCAGTGCCTCTTCCTCCGGGTGCTCCTGGGCCACTTCTTTCGCCAGACGGATAGCCTGACGGTTCAGCGGCTCCAAGAGATCCTCTTTTCCGATGATGCGCATTTTCTCCCGGTGGGCGTTATACGTAAACGCCAGTATGACATCCGAACCGGCGCGCATAAAATCCCGGTACGTCTGTTTTAAGGCTTCGGGGTTTTCCAGCGCAACCTCCGGCACAAATGTGCCTGCCTGTAAATATCCCCGACGCTCGAGTTCAAATAAGTAACCTTCTCCGGCAATGACCGGTCCCTGCTCTAAACGCTCCTGTAAACTTCTTTTCATTCATTCTCCACCCTTTTCTCTTCCTATTGAATAATCCCAACTGCTCTCCCTTTGGCAACCGCTTTTTTTGTATTTTCAGTCATTTATACGAAAAACACGTCCGTATATTCCATAGAGATAAATCTAATATACGCAGGCCGCTTTTTTCATGTCAACCGAATATGAAAAACTTTTTTATTGTTAACCTATTTTAAATTTAAGTTTACAATAAAAGCCAGGTTCTATATACTAGTGGAAAAAAGGAGGAAGTTCATGATTCAGTCACGTGTCCACGGCTTCGTCTTAGCTTCGTTATTCGCAGCTTTGATGATGATTGGGGCCAATATTACATCCATCGCCCCCATCTTTGTAATTGGCGGCGTACCGATTACACTTCAAACGACAGTCTGCATTTTAGCCGGCCTGCTGCTCGGAAAAAAATATGCCCCGCTAGCCATGACCCTTTATCTGCTCATCGGCCTTGCCGGCATGCCGGTATTTGCCCGATGGTCGGGAGGGCTTGATGCTGTCATTTCCCCGACGTTCGGCTTTTTACTTTCTTATGTTCTCGTGGCTTACGTCACAGGTGCCCTTTCTGGACATAGGCGTTCATTTACAGCGTTTTGTCTGACGTCCCTCACAGGCACAGCTGTTAACTATGTGATTGGAACTAACTGGATGTATATGGCATATGAATGGTGGTTTGCCGCTCCAGGAGGCTTCTCCTACACAACAGTCTGGCTGTGGATGCTCGCACCGATGCCTAAGGATATTCTTTTAGCCGTCGGAGCTGCCTGGTTTGCACTCCGCCTGCTGCGTATTTTGAAAAAAACAGAGCGAGGAACAAATTCAATTAAAGGAGCTGCATAGTTTATGGGAACATTCTGGATTGATCGTGCCAAAGAGATACAAAAAGGAAAAGATTTAACAAAAGAGGAGGCCATGTCGTTTTTAGAGGAGCCTCGTCAACACCTGCTCGAACAGCTCGAAGCAGCCTACCTGCTCCGGTTTCATTACTATCAAAATCAGGTCAAACTAAACATGCTCATTAATACAAAATCCGGCCTATGTTCGGAAAACTGCGGATACTGCGCCCAGTCTATTGATTCCAAAGCTGTAATTTCCAAATATCGCATGATGCCTTCTGAAGAGATTATCCAGGGAGCGCGGGAAGCGGAAAAGCGTGGAGCCGGTACTTATTGTATTGTGGCTAGCGGCCGGGGCCCTTCGGAAAAAGAGCTACAGACCGTAGAGGAAGCAGTGGAAAAAATCAAAGCCACAAGCCAGTTAAAGGTATGCGCCTGCCTGGGGATTTTAAAGGAAGGCCAGGGCGATCGGTTAAAAGCAGCAGGCGTCGACCGCTACAACCATAACGTCAATTCTTCGGAGCGATTTCACGATAACATTGTTACCACCCATACATACGACCACCGGATCGAAACGGTGAACAAAGCCAGACAGGCAGGTATCTCACCCTGTTCAGGGCTAATCGCCGGCATGGGGGAAAGCCATGAGGATATTACCGACGTGTTGTTTGCGTTAAAAGATATCCGGGCTGATTCTGTACCAATTAATTTTCTTCATGCGATCGAGGGTACAGCCTTTGAGGATCAGCAGGGGCTCCGGCCGGAGCATTGCCTCCGTATTTTAGCCCTTGCCAGAATGATTCTTCCTTCGAAAGAAATCCGTGTGGCCGGCGGACGCGAAGAAAATTTAAAAAGCATGCAGCCGCTGGCATTGTATGCGGCAAACTCTATTTTTCTCGGCGACTATCTGACTACGCCTGGACAGGCCTGGCGAAAGGATCTTCAAATGATTGAAGAAGCAGGATTCGAAGTCGAAGAAAATGCGTTCAACCAGAGTGCTGAAATGTATTCGGGGGGATAGTATGACTGCGAGGAGGAACGACCGCGTTCTTTATAATCACGAAGGCTTTAAATAAAAATCGGCCGGCATAAGCCGGATGCCATCCGGGACTCGTGCCAACCAATTATCTGCATGAAAATCAAGGAGGTAGCTCGACTCCCCCGTTTTTACAGGTATTATCTTCTTCCCTATTCCTTGAGGACCTTATACCAGATTTCAACCTGCTGGGCAGTCTCAACGGTCCGCAGTTTTTCCAAATGAATTTCATACTCCTCCAGATGCTCGAATAACCGCAGACCTCGGCCAAGCAGTACGGGAGCGAACGCGACCTGCAATTCGTCAGCCAGGTTCGCTTTTAACAGCTGCTGGCCCACGTCCGCTCCGAGTACTACCACATTCTTCTGACCGGCTGCTTCTCTTGCCTGTTGAATCGCGCTTTCAATGCCATCTGTTACGAAGGTGATGGTAAGGTTCTCATTTTCTTTTGGATGCTTGGCAGGTGGGTGATGGGTCAATACAAACAGCGGTACTTGAAATTCGTAGTCCGCCGCATAGGCGTCAGGGTCTTCGCTTTCATCAAAGCTGTTTCGCCCCATCACTACCGCACCCGTTTTAGCCATCTCAGCCTGAATCACTTCATCAGGCTCAAAGCTGGCATACAGCTTTTCCATCTTTCCGTCCCGGTCATTGACGTACCCATCCAGCGATAAAATCATTCCCAAACATACTTTTTCCATGTTTTCCCCCAATTCTATTTTCAACAGCTCATAAAAAAGTTGTTTCTGCCCCAGTATATTCATAATGTTCTTGTCGCTTCCATTGTATGTTACTACATCAAAGTAAGCACTACGTTTCCGCGTTTATGTCCGGTTTCAACATAGCTGTGAGCCGCAGCAACTTGCTCCAAAGGATAACTTCTATCTATTATTGATTTGATCTTTCCTTCCTCAATTAAATCCTTTAGGAAAAGCAAATCTTCCTTGCGCATCGATGCTACTCCGCCTTTCAATTTCTTGCTGCCTTTTAAGGAGGTCGACAGCATTTGAACAAATTGCGGCAGCCCTGCTACTGCTGCCAAATAGGTTCCATCTTCCTTTAAAGAACTTTTACATTTTGAAAACGAGATTTTACCTACCGTATCAAAAATAAGATCATAGGTTTTCCCCGATTCGGTGAAGTCCTCCTGGGTATAATCAATAACTTGATCCGCTCCCAATGATGCTACTAGTTCTACATTCTTTGCACTGCAGACTCCGGTAACTTCTGCACCAACGTTTTTAGCCAACTGCACTGCATACGTGCCTAACGCTCCTGAAGCACCGTAGATAAGCACGTTTTGCCCTTCCTTAATATGCCCTTTATCTCTAAGAAAGTATAAAGAAGTAGTAGCACCGAAGGGCACGGAAGCAGCTTCTTCAAATGTCATGTTAATCGGTTTAGCAGCGATTGCCCCTTTTTCTTTGAGAAGTGCATATTCAGCATTGGCTCCTAGACGCCCTCCTGTTCCGCAAAATACAGCATCCCCCTGTTTAAATAACTTTACATTTTTCCCTGTCACTTCTACCTTTCCAGAAAGTTCAGAACCTAATATTCCACTTCTCGGTTTTTTCAGGCCATAGAAAAGTCTGACCGGGAACGGATCAGCTCTCCGTACTTTGCAGTCTCCAGATGTTACCGTTGTTGCTTTCACTTTCACCAGTACTTCGTTGTCTTTTGGAACCGGCTTTTTCACTTCTCCAATCTTCATAACTTCCGGCGGTCCGTATTTTTTGTGCATGCCAGCTTTCATAGAGACACCCTCCTTCTCACAAATTTAATTATATTAAAGAAAGAATTTTCTGAATTATATTAACTTAACATTATACCCATATGCTACTTTTAGCAAATTCCAATAACTTTTCTTTTTAATTAAATCTGGAACTGGACCTATTAATAAATTTCCTTCATATGAAGTCCAGACCGTAAAATATTTTGAAGTTTGGAGCCGTGAAGTAAACCGGGCGCTCCCCTCCTGAGTACAGAAGTTTTCCTTGAAGCAGCAAAACAGCCGGCTCCTCTGAAACGGGAACCGGCTGTTTTTATATTTATCCTTCTATAATATGAGAGTTTTAGGAGAGACAAGCAAACACAGGGACAACAATTATGACGAAGCGCCGGGGAGCCCTTATTCGTAAGCCGTCAGCTGTTTTGCACCACATGCACATCGCAGTCAGCTTTTCGTCGGATGGCTTTAGAGGTATGGCCAAATATCAGGCGTTCAAGCCACTTACCACCGCTCTGGCCTATAACAATAACATCTGCCTGGTAGCGTTTGGCTAAATCAATCGCTAACCGTTTCTTCGGCGCCCCTGTATCCATGACCGTTTCAACGTGCTCGATCCCATAAGCCCAGGCAGCTTGCTGACAAGCTTCAAGATACAGGGAAGCTTTCGTCTGCACCCGTTCGATGCCCTTAGGATCCATACGTTCCAGCGTCGCGTAGCTCTTCTGGTCAAATACGAAAGCGATGATTAATGCGGCTCCGTGTTCGGCCGCCATTTTCTTCGCCTCGTCGAACACCGTGTAGGTAGGAATCTCAACGGCATCAATTCCCACTAAAATCCGTTGGTACTGGCTCATATTTTGCCTCCTTAATCTTCAAAATGATCATGGGCTTCCCTACCCTCTGTCCACTAATGAAGAAAGCGTCCTTCTTGTTGAACCGCCAGTCCATGCGCCCTGAACCGTTTGCTGCAGTTAAGATGGTATTTCACCATTCCCCCATTTCGTGCGTTTTTAACCTTGTTTAACAGAGAACAGCTGATCCATAAACCCCGATTTTTTCTTACTTTAAAGACATATTGCTTACAAAAATACACCGTACGTTTCTATAGGAGGAAACCCGGGAAAATTTTTTAACAGCGCTATCACTATATTTCCAAAAAAATTGAGGAAATCTCTTAATGAATTGACGAGCCTTTTATGGAACGCTATCGATAGATTGAACTTAGGGCGGAAACTAGGATGAAAGGATGAACAATTATGGCTGAGAACGAAAATAATAACAAAATGACCCGCGAGGAAGCCGGTCGAAAAGGCGGCAAAACTACCAGTCAGGAACACGGCAAGGAATTCTATGAAGAAATCGGCCAAAAGGGTGGCGAGAAAACCAGCGTGGAGCATGACAAAGAGTTTTATGAAAACATCGGTCAAAAAGGCGGCCAAACCTCTGGCAACGACTCCAGTAAAAACAGCGACTCCAACGACCGCCGTTAAGCAGTAGTAAAGTCGCTTCCTCTCCGTATGTGCTTCTCTACAAGCTTAAGCGGGAATGTTTCTAAGCTACTAGAACCTTGCGTATAAAACAAAAGCAAAGGGTTTCCTACAAAAGTGCACTGGCCCTTACAAAGTAGACAGTAAAAATAAATAAAACCTTTAAAAGGCTTGATTCCGGTGTTCCAACGGGGTCAAGCCTTTTAAATGTAAATCCTGAACAGCTTTACGATTAATTCTCAACTGGTGCGGCCCTTTGCAACCAAAGATTTTTCGGTATCATCAATGCAAATGACCGCCTCAACGTCAGCCACAGAACCTTAAAAGAGTGTGCTTCGGGCTCCTTCCCCAAAGCACACTCTTTTTTAGTGACTCAGAAGTCATAGGACTTTCTTTTACTCTTGATCGTTTTGTTTCCTGTCTTCCATAAGCCCGTTCGCTGCACCGTTTCTTTTGCGGACGTCGTTTTGATATTCATTCAACTCTTCTTTTGACGGGAGCGTACGCATTTTCACGTTACATTCTGTACGAATCGCAGGGCCTTCCTCCTGTGTTCCGACCGTCTTTTCCTCGACCCGGCGAACCCCGGACGTTTCCTGCTGCTGCATATCCTTCACTAATCGCCCAATATCTCTGGATAAATCGCGAAAAATCATCAGCGTTCCCTCTCTTCGGTTTTATCAGTTTCTTCTGTCTGTTCTTTTTCCTGCGGCTTTTCACCTGATTCGAGCTGTTCCACGCGTTCGAGCAGACGCTGATTTTCATCTTCAAGCCTTTTCGCATTGGAAGAATAATGCGGGTCTGTTTCCCACCAGTCGATGCCCATTTCCTTGGCCTTATCGACCGAAGCGACTACGAGGCGAATCTTGATGGTCAAGAGCTCTACATCTGCAATATTCACTTTAATATCGCCAGCAATCACGACGCCTTTATCCAGTACTGTTTCCAGTATTTCTACGAGCCCACCGGCCAAATTATCTACGTTGGCCGGCTCAGCCGAGCGGCGCACGGGTTGTTCACTCATTGTTTCTCTCCTCCTTTGTCGGGCTTTAAATTAAGTTACCGAGTGGTCCAAGGTCGATATTTAAATCCTCATCGGTCAGGTTAAATATTTCTTTCATTTCTTCCATTTTGTCTTCAAGCTGCATGAGGGCTTCTCCCAGCTGTTCGATCTGTTCATCGGTCAAATCGCCGCCTTCAACCCGGCGCATGGCCTGGCGTTCCACGAGTTCACGCAGCAGTTCGACCACGGTCATGACCAGCTGGGTCAATCCTTCTTCGGCTTTTTCCGGGTCGAGTGAGATACGACCAGTGGGCTGCTGTGCTTCTGTTACTTGAGGGTTTTTATCCATCGTTTCAGCCTCCTTATTTATTCAATGGGAGAAGATTCCGGCGAATGAGAAACAAATTCCTTTTGCGTTTTCGTCTCCGCCTGACGGAGCGTTTCCACCGAGGCAATCAGCACTCGCAGATCAACGTACACCAAATCAATGCCTGCAATCGATATCGTTAAATCCCCCTGCAGTACGACCCCCTTTTCCAGGACGGCATCTAAAACGTCCAGCAGGGACACTTCCCGGTTTTGAAGACTATCCCTGGGCATTGGCCTCACTCCTGCTTGTCAGTCCGGAAAAATGAAAGGATGGCCACGGGCCGGTACATTCCATATCCAGTCCGGTACCGGCTGCTTCTTCCTGCCCCTGACGGTCTTCAATAAACTGGATAAACGCCTCCCGGTCTTTGGATTCAATTAAATAAACGGCGTTCCAGGCCATATCCTTCTCCCGGTCCGTCACTTTTCGTTCCCAATTTTTCTTTATCTCGGTTCCTTCACTTTTTGCTTTTAATTCTTCATGAAACGAGGTGCAGTGCTGTTCAATGTGATCGTCCGCTTTTCCTTCGACAAATTCTTTCATTTTCTTCTTTTCAAAAAAACGCTTCCCGGCCGGCAACGCTTCGATTTCTGCTTCTTTTTCCCGTATCTCTTCACTGTCCTGCACCACGGCTTCGATGAACAATTGCTGATCAGCATACACTTTAACGTTCCACTCTTCTTTACCGGCCAAGGTGGAAAATTTCGATATGATGGATTCCTTATAATCCTCTATCATCTCTGCGAGACTCGACCTCTGTTCAAAGATGGTTCCGAATTTTAAAGGAATGGTCGTATAACGATCATGCAAATGATTCATGACGGTATGGTGATGAAATGCTTTATTCTGCAGCCACTTCATATTTTCCACATTTTTTTGGAGTTGTTCCTCGGAAAATTCCGATTCAGGCACCTGGCAGATAACCGCTGTAATCTCTTCCTGTACGAAAAAATCAATACTGTTATCCGGCTCCATCCCCTCTACTGGTTCCATCGGTGCTTCCTGGTATTCTGCTGTAGGTACAAAAGCGTAAACATATACTAGAGCCGGAGCTCCTGCATTCGTTTCCAACATTCGTCACTCCTTGTTTTGATATTTTTTCCACAATGAGAGCTTACGTCCAGAATTTCCTTTGTTTCTGCCTCTTCCTTTTCATTCAAAGGTAAAGAAGGCCTGCCTATACTAACCTGCTTCCCCATTTAACTGAAATGTATTCATTGAATTTAATTCAGTTAAAATGAAATTTATACGGGGCTTATCTTTCCAGGATCTGTCCTTTTATAAAAAGTTGCTAATCCCCTTTGTAGCCGATACACTGGAGACACATCTTTTTCAGCCCGTATCATGAAAATAGGAGTTCGTTTTTATGGAAAATGCCAAACTAACAAAAAGAAAAAAGCAGGCTATACAAACAAAACAGAATATTTATAACGCCGCTTTAGCACTTATTCAGCATAAAAGCTTTGATGAAGTTACTATAGAAGAAATCAGCAAAAAAGCCGAAGTGTCCGTCGGATCTTTTTATTATTATTTTCATTCTAAAGAAGATATTTATTTAAGCATGTTTAAAAAACTGGATGAAGAGCTTTTTCGTGACTTTAACCCCGAAGATTACCCACAGTCAGGGGAAGATCTTCTCATTACCTTCTTCCTTCAACTGACCCGCAGCGTTTCGGATTTAGGGTTAAATATTATTAAGTATTCCTTGTTTAAGGAAGGCCCTGTGCCGTACTATAAAGATTTGTATATGAGTGAAGCCCTGCAGAAAATCATTAAAACCGGCCAGGCCGAAAACGTCTTTACTTCTTCCATGAGCGAAGAAGAAATGACAGAATACCTGTTTATTATCATGCAGGGCGTTATGCTTGATTGGTGTATAACCGACGGAGGCTACTCTCTCGAAGAAAAAACCGAACAGTTGATGAGACGCGTCGTTCTTTCCATTAAATCTTAGCGAACGGCTGAGGATCTCAGATGCTTATAACTCAATCCGTCCAAAACATACGGAAGCCGGAATACAAAAAAGCGTACCAATACGGTCCGCATGACGAACAGCCGTCCTTGACGATTTCTTACATCGCCTGGACGGCTGTTTTATGACTTGGATCGATAGAACAAGAAAATTATTCCTCCCTGGTACCCTTTTTTATACTATGCCACTTTGATGTACGTACTTACTAATACGTTGGGTATTAATTATAATAGCAGTAGACAAAATAAAAAAAGGTGGCCGTTACACTATGGAACAATATCGCATTCATCCAGAGAACGGATTGGAGTTTGGCATTTATACCCTGGGAGATCATCTGCCCGATCCGCATACAGGAGAGAGAATATCAGCCCAGGAGCGGATTCATGAATTAATCGAATACGCGGAGCTTGCTGAACAGGCGGGCCTGGATTTCTTCAGCGTTGGGGAAAGCCATCAGGAATATTTTGCGACGCAGGCCCACGCGGTTGTTCTTTCCGCTATTGCCCAGGCGACAAATAAAATAAAAATCGGGAGCTCCTCCACCATCATCAGCACCTCTGACCCTGTCCGGGTGTACGAAAATTTCGCAACAATTGACCTTATTTCCAAAGGACGCACAGAGCTCGTGGCAGGACGTGCTTCCCGGATTGGATTGTTTGACCTGCTTGGCTATAATGTCCGGGACTATGAGGCGCTGTATGAGGAAAAATTTGATCTTCTCCGCCAGATTAATGAACAGGAAACGATAAACTGGGAAGGGGAATTCCGTGCTTCCTTAAAAAATGCCCAGGTGCTCCCCCGCCCTGTGGAAGGGTCGCTTCCCATCTGGCGCGCCGTCGGCGGCACCGCGGCCAGCGCGATGAAAGCGGGGTATGCCGGGGTTCCGATGTTTATGGCTCATTTAGGCGGGTCATCGGACCGTTTTAAACAAACCGTTGATGCCTACAGGGATGCCGCCCGGGCTGGCGGCCATGATCCAGCCCAGCTTCCGGTCGCCACAGCCGGCTTCTTTTATGCAGCCGAAACGACCCAGCAGGCACTGAAGGATCTGTATCCTCATATTAATGAAGGCATGAAACGCACCAACGGCGGCGGCTTTCCGAAGCAGCTGTTTGCCCAGGGCGCCGAGCCTCATAATATTATGAACACGGGCAGCCCCCAGGAAATTATTGAAAAAATCCTGCATCAGCATGAAGTATTCGGGCATCAGCGCTACATTGCCCAGATTGATTTCGGCGGGATGCCGATGGATAAAATCAGAAAAAATATCGAACTGATCGGTGACACCATTCTGCCGGCTGTGAAAAAATATACGGCAAAAAAATAAGGAGCGTACCTAATGAGACTCATTGGCTTATCCGGTTCACAGGTCGGTTCGAAAACAAGAACGGCCATGGACGAAGCAATTAAAAAAGTAAATGCAAAATACCCTGAGATAGAAACAGGAATCATTGATCTGGCGGAATACGACATGCAGTTCAGCGATGGCCGCCATTACCTGGATTACGAAGGAGACACCGGCTATGTCACCCAGCAGCTGATGGAAGCAGATGCCATTATTATTGGCATGCCGATCTTCCAGGCGTCTATTCCGGGAGCGTTAAAAAACGTATTCGATCTGCTTCCGGTCGATGCCTTTCGTGATAAAACAGTAAGCATGCTCGTCACTGCCGGATCGCCGAAGCATTATTTAGTCGCCGATTTGCAGCTTAAGCCGATTTTATCCTATATGAAGGCTCAAATCGTTCAGACGTATGTATTCATTGAAGAAAAAGACTTTCACCAGAAAGAAATTATTAATACTGATGTAATGGCCCGGCTGGACCGCCTCGCAGAAGATACCGTGGTACTTTCGCAGACCTTTGAACAAATACGGGAAAATCAATATGACTTTTAACAGACTGTAACGAAAAAAATAAACTAAAACCCGAACCATGGACACGAAAGAAACAGCGTGCATGATTCGGGTTTTTTCTTTATACTTCCATCGGGTTAGACAGTAATTGGCCCAAACACGATCAACTTCTAAACGGCACCATTTGTTCTAGCGCTTTTTTGACATCCCGGTACATCTTAACATCCTTCATTGCCTCCCCGTGTTCGACCGCCGATTGAGCCATTTCCGGACGAATGCCTGTCAGGACAGGATGAATGCCCAGAAGCTGCAGCGTCCTCGTAATCGAAAATAATCGAGGAGCCACCTCATCATCAAGTTTATGGGTGCCTGAAAAATCAAGGATCAGAATATCAACGCTGTTTTCCGCTACTTCCGGCAGAACGCTCTCAATAATATGATCAGTGCGCTCCTTACTTAAAGACCCTACTATAGGTAATACTGATATGCCTTCTTTTACCGGTACTACGGGGGCTGAAAGCAATAAAAGCTCTTCTTTCAGCTGTTGGAGGTCTAATTGGTATTGGTTATTAAAATGGGTCGTGGAATTTTTCATAGCCTGGTCAAAAATGTCACTCATCCGGTGCATGAAGTAAAAAGCATCTTTCAGGGATCCGACCCCGTATGCTTGAAATGTCTCCTCAATCTCTTCAATGGCATGCAGACGAAATTGTGAAAGCAGCATAATAATAGCATCCAGATCATATCCCTGTTCACTTAATACGTTTGCCGGGTCATAATCCAGGTTGATCGTTGTCGTCGACTGGTGGTCGTCCAGCTTCTCCTTGATCGTCATGAACAAATTATAAAGCAGATCCTGATGCAGGTCGTCTTCCCGGGAGGAGAGCGGGCTTTGGAGTTCTTCGGATGTACGGCTGACAATCCGGTGAACGACATGATCAAGGTGAGTAAAAAAGTATTCATATAGTTCTGTATCGATATTGGCCATAAGCATCCCTCTTTTTTCCATTTCTTCTTTTATTATAAACGATATCAAGGTAGATTAAACCTACTTCCTGCTATTACCCTTGATTCGCAAATTATATCCTAAAAAGACCTTCAAGACATACTGATGGGTTTATATATACATTTATACATAAACAAAACGATACGTTTATATACTAACTTTCACTAACCCGGGCTGTATTTTGCCGTTTCACACTTAAGTAGATCGGAAAAAGCACCCAAATATAAAACCGTTGCCCTCAGGCGCACCAGAGAACAACGGAAATTTGCTTATTTGATTTTATTCAGACGGGACACTTTCTGTGCGGGTTCGTGCTTCTTTTCTATCCAGACCGTAGCTAAGCGTTGCAAGGCCTGCAGCTATCAGGGCGGACAAACCGCCGGCCCACGGAAGAAGCTCAATGCTTCCCGCAGCCACAACGAGCCCCCCTGCCGCAGAGCCCAAAGCGATCCCGACGTTTACCGCAACAGGCGTTAGCGCAGATGCCAGGTCTTTTGCAGAAGGAGAATATAATTCTGCAAGATTCATTAAATATAGCTGGATCGTGGCATTCAGGGCATAAATCATGACTGCGATAAGCATGATGCTGATTAAACCGGCGATGGTCGACGCCATGGTGAAATAAAGCGATAGCAGGATCACACTTTGAACAACGAACACGTACCGAAGCCTCGAGATGCCATTGCGACTGGCAATTTTTCCTGCCAGCACGTTACTGAGAATCGAAAATGCTCCGTAGCCGAGAAGCACTACACTCACATAGCTGCTTGGGATCGACAGACCATTTTCAATAATGGGCGTGATGTACGTATAAATCGTATACGTGCCGGCGATGCTGAAAATAGGAATGAAGAAAGCCAACAGAATCCGCGGCTGTGTAAAAAGGGCAGCCTGGTCCTTGATCGAGCTTTTTTCATTTTTGATATCCTTCGGAAGGACGCCTAAACTAATAAGAAGCGCCGCCACCCCGAGAAGAGCTGTCACCCAGAACGTTACGTGCCAGTTCGACAGCTGGCCGATAAATGTACCCAGCGGCACGCCAAGCACATTGGCAATCGTAAAACCGGCAAAAATAGAGGCAATAACCGCCGGCTTTTTAGCCGTTGGCATCGTGTCCCCTGCGACCGACATTGCGAGGGCCGTTAATACGCCGCTCACCATCGCTGTCGCAATTCTCGACAGCAGGAGCACGGCATATGTGCCTGCCAATGCGCTGATCACATTGCCGGCGATAAATAACAAAATCAGGATAATCATGATGTTATATTTAGGAAACCGGCTTAAAAAGGCGGTCAGTACCGGTGTACCAATCGCATAGGCAATCGCGAACCCGGACACAAGCGTTCCAGCTGTCGCCAGGCGAATGCCCAGGTCGGAGGAAATTTCTGAAAGCAGCCCTACTATAACAAACTCGCTCGTTCCCATCACAAACGTCAACAGCGTCAGCGTAAACGCCAGTACCTTCTGCTTGCGGCTCAATTGACTTTCTTGTTCGTATGCACTCATTTTTCTACCTCAATTCTTAATAATTAAATATCTAGATTTTTCGATTTAATAGGCCATAAAAAAACAGAAACCCCGACGGTCAGATTTCTGTTTTTAAGTATTCTGCCAGCTGTTGAAGCGTTTCTTCATTACGCCTGTAATACGTCCACTGGCCATAGCGCACAGATTCGAGCAGACCGGCTTTTTGCATCATGTTCAGATAGTGGGACACCGTGGATTGGGACGCCTGTACCTTTTCCTGGATGTCTCCCACGCACACGCCGCCTTCGATGCTTACCTCTTTTGGCAGGTGAGCCTGCTGCTTGGGAAAATGCTTTTCCGGTTCCTTCAACCACCAGAGAATTTTCAGACGGGTCTCATTTGAAAGTGCTTTAAACAAATCTATTGGCTCCATAGACTGTATTTTATATCGAATTAATTCGATATGTCAACCCTTTCATCGACATTATCTCCGTTTCGAACATGAGTGACACCATAAGGCTCCTGGGTATTGCCATTGTAATGGACATCGAGGTCATGAAGGATACGGTGAATACTTTGGACGGCTATTACTCTTTTTTCCTCACTGGTCGAATCATTCTGGAAGGTTTTACTCCACGCAGCCAAATTTCGAAGATCTTTCTGCAGAGCCTCATTAGGCGATTTTTCAGCTAAGCTTTCCCACCGATCAATTTTTTCTTCGGGACTTGGTATATCCTTCGGTTCTGCATTCTCCGCATTTTTCCCGGCAAACAAGCCCCAACGTTCATGGCGTGCCCCGATGGCTTGCTTCAGCTCCTCCATGTGATTCTCCTGCCGTTCTTCCGTTTCCTGCTCCTGTTTTTGTTCCTTGGCAAGAGCACCGTTTGAATGCTCCCCGTCACTATGAATAGCCGTACCTTCTCCATTCGCTCTGGTTTCAACAAATGGCATCACAAAAAGATAACCTAAGACGGCGATGATTACTGCAGTGCCTGCAATTCCACTAATAATTACTGCTTTCATGTCATACTCCTTTGGTTCATTTTCAGCATCCTCCCCATATTATTAGCTATGGAATTTACTTTTCTTTCCCCCTTATGATACTTTTTTACAATAACTGGGGAAAGAGGGAGAATTGGTCTTTTTCTTTGAAAAGGAGCGAATAGGATGCCGCCATTGCTGAAACGACCTATTGTTGTGGCTATATCAGCTGTTTTTCTCTTATTTTCCGGGGGCTGTACCGATACGGAAGACACTGCTGTCCAACAGGATCGATCCAATTTGAACCACGTGTTAACGAACCAATTCAGCGGTCCGGATGATGAATTGGTACAGCTGTTGAATGACCCTGAACGGGCCACGGTGATCGGGAAGATAGACAATGCCACCGAGAACTCTGACCTCGACTCTTATTACGAGGAGCAGTACAGAAAATATTTTACGGCGAACGCCTATGAAGAATTTGTACGTGTTCATGCTGCCCACCATCACATGCTTGCAGAGGAGCACCAAATGGAACTGAATATCGATGATTTCCATATTACCCGAAAGGACAACGCCGACCGAATCTATAATTTCAGTCTCCAGGTCGCCTATCAGGGTAATGATCAACAGGGCACCGAGAATATTCGGGGGCAGACGTGGATGAACGACGAACACCAGATTACCCGTATCCGTTTTTCGGAGCACGAATTAGCGGACAAGCTGCGGGGCATTTAGAAGTACCTTCGAAAAACAGATCATCACTTACTAATAAACGGAGGCAGTTATCATGAATGAGGATCATGCACAGGGCGAGCACGTCATTTCAGATCAGCGGGGCAGAAAATACATTACATTGGACGAACCGGATGGCGTCGTCGTTCTGGCAAAAAAAGAGGATGCTTTTCTGCTTATCAAACAATACCGTCCGACGGTCGATGTTGTTGTGGTGCAGCTGCCGGCGCATGCTACATCTATACCCTCTGGTTCAGCTCCAGCTTTACCGCTTTCTTTTTATGCTTCCAGGCTTCTATTATTTTAAATGCCCTGTTTATGCTTGCCTGCATATTAACAAATAGAGAAAAGAACGAGCATTAATATAACAAGGAAATTTAGCAGTCTCCAGTATGTATTTAAACATTTAAGCGATTCAACAATTGGCTGATCGGACAAATCGTTATATGATAAGTTTATCTTCATTCATTCTGAGGATTAAAAAGGAGACGAGAAGCATGAATCAAAGGCTGATTAAAACAGAAGGCTTTATGTTTGCCGCCCTGGGTACTGTGTTGTATTTTTCCAATGGCTACTCCTGGCTTCTTTTTCTTCTGCTTCTTTTTGTCCCCGACGTCTCCATGATCGGGTATGCGGTCAATTCCAAGACAGGCGCCTATGTCTATAACGCCGCTCATACGTATATCCTTCCCCTATTACTTCTCTTGTCAGGTTACCTCTTTTCCCTCGAATGGCCGGTGATCATCAGCCTCATCTGGATCGTTCATATTGGCCTGGACCGGATGCTCGGGTACGGCCTGAAGTATACCTCCGGATTTAAGGATACCCACATTCAAAAGCTGTAGCTCTTTGCACTCGTTCCTGCATCGTCTATTAATCCATACCCAGAGATTCGGAAGAAGACCTGTCTCTGCGAACCTGGCCAAGTGTTTTATAATAACGGCGAACTAAAAACACCTTAGTCATCCAATTTAATATTTGCGGACATTCGCTTTAACTGCTTCTTCGATCGGTGTAGACCCCATATTAAGTTCGAGAATCTGTTCGCTGATGCGAGGTTCTTTCAGCAATGCCACGAGCGTTCCGGCCACATCAGCACGGGCTATCTGGTCGTGAAAGCCGGCGGCCCCCAGAGAAACCATTCCGGTGCCGGGGTCGTCCACAAGCAAGGACGGACGAAGAATCAGCCAATCCAGACCGCTGCGGCTAAGCTCGATATCTGCCTTCTTTTTCGCAGCAAAGTAATACTCTTCTTCGTCGCTGAGACTGCGCTCCCGCCAGGCCTCCGGGAGCACCGAAACGAGGGCAAAGCGGCGGGTTTGTGCCCGGAGAGCTGCATCGATCGCTTTTGCCACCCCTTCGTCATCAATCGCTTTCGTGACCTCTGCCCTTCCGCCATTGGAGCCTGCACTGAATACGATGGCATCCGCATTCCCGAAAGCCTCTCCCAGAGCTTCCACCGATATGCTGGCAAGGTCGCCGACTACCGTATTAATACCTTTTGCCGCAAGGTCTGCCTGCTGATCATTCCGGCGCACAAGTCCGCGAACAGCATCTCCTTCCGTACGAAGCTTTTGGGCAAGCAGGCCACCGATTTTCCCGGTAATTCCAATGATAAAGACTTCCATACTTGCACCTCCGATTTCATTATCGTTCCTCCCATGATTTTTTACTGCCATGTCCTTCCGATACTTTATCTTTAATACCCTGGGCAGTCCATTCTTCCCTGTGGCCGACTATCGATGATGAAATTACATTAAACGGTCTTTTAAAAAGTGTCTTATTAAATAAGCGCTGGTTTCCACCTCTTCTTCTAAAGGAAAATGCCCGGTATTTAATAAATGAACGTCGCAATCTTTAAGATCTTTTTGGAAGGCTAATGCTCCCTCTGGCCCGAAGAACATATCATTTTTTCCCCATACTACCAACGCGGGAGGCTGATACATTCTAAAATACTCGTGCCAGAGCGGATATTGTTTAAGATTATTTCTATAATCGTAATATAGCGCAAGCTGGATGTCGTTATTACCGGGACGGTCCAGCACCAATTGATCCATATTCCATGCATCGGGGCTGATTCGCCAGGGGTTCCGGGTCCCATCTGTATATTGATACTTTGTAAATTCCAACGATAGCAGAGATTTTAACTTATTTTTATTTTCCTCCGTTGGATGTTCCCAATATGTGCGTATAGGATCCCAGGCAGGCATTAGCCCTTCTTCATAAGCGTTTCCATTTTGAGTAATAATGGCCTGAATGCGTTCAGGGTGTTGGACGGCCAGGCGGAACCCGACCGGAGCACCGTAATCATGAACATAAATGCTGTATTTTTTCAGTTCTAATTGCTGCACGAATTCATTTATTAAAAGAGCAAAGTTATCAAATGTATAATCAAATTCATCCATCCCAGGCTGATCGCTATTGCCGAAGCCTGGATAATCAGGCGCAATAACGTGGTAGTCCTCCATTAATTCAGGAATTAAATTCCGGTACATGTGAGAAGAAGATGGAAAACCATGAAGCAATAAAATTGTCGGGTTGCTTTTCCTGCCAGCTTCCCGGTAAAAAATATTAACGTTATTAATCGTTACGGTTTTGTATTCCACTATCATATTCTCACCTCATATTATTATTGGAGATCCTTCCAACGGTGCACCAAAAAATGACTCATCTGAATCGTATCCTTTTGCCATAGCCCTTTCCCGATAAACGGCTTTCCATTCCCCACCCTTTATAACCTTAAATAAATATTTTTAGTGGTTATAAATAACAATACACCACTTATACTAACTTGTAAATATAATTTTTAATGGTTATAATAATTAATGAGGTGAAACATTAATGGAAAAATCATTATACTTATTAGGCGGCACCGAATGGATAAATCTAGTTAATACAACTTATATCTCCAACAAACAAACCATTGATATTCTTCATGATCGAACGCGTTCCTTCCAATGGATGGAGGAAAATGATCTTTTACGGGAATCAGATGCTCTCTATTTACAAAATGAAGTATTACTTGATTCGCTAATCAATGATCTTCGGTCACTCAGGGAGCTCAGCAACGTTATTTTGTCTGAGTTAAACGGGCAGAAAAACCTCTCTTCAACTACCATAAATCAACTCAACAGGCTTGTGGAACAACTGAGAGTCAGCTTCGCCATTAGACAAAGGCAGGATAAATTAAGCATGGAAGCCGAAGGGATAACAGCCAGAGATCACGTGGTCTATCATATTGTTGATTCTATTATTTCCACATTGGATACTACCTCTCCCAATCGTATTCGTGAGTGCGAGCATCCAGAATGCTGTCTCCACTTCGTTGATAAATCAAAGCCTGGAAAGCGGCGCTGGTGCAGCATGGAGTTATGCGGGAACCGCAAAAAGGCGGCCGGATATTATGAAAGGAAAAAATCACAGTAGGTAGCCCAGCATTTTTCCCTTAATTAAAATTCTTTGTTTCCTTTCGTTCTCACAGTAATTAGAAAAGCGATCTCAAAATCAAATACGAAAGCGAGTGGCCTTCTTGCCTTTATTAACGCTCGAAAATGTCATGAAGCAGGAGAACGACCGGACTGTTTTAAAGAATCTGACTTTAATGATTGAGGAAACGTCTCAAATAGGAATTAAAATGACTCACCACGAAAGCCTTGTGTTTTTTGAACTTCTCTCCGGTGACCTCGCTCCCTCGAGCGGCCATGTAAAAAAAGAAACCAATGACATCGTAACGGAATTGACAGAGGACGCCCTGTATGAAGGGTTAACGGTGGCCAGCTATTTGCGTATTTTTAAAAAGCTTGCCGATTTCGGGGAGCCTCTGGAATCGTTTATCGGCGTTTTTTCGTTGTCCGATGTATGGCATACGAGAATCAGCCGGCTGTCGCTGGACCAGAAAAAACGAATCAGCCTGTTTCGGATGTTCCTGTTCTCCCCCAGCCTGCTGTTGATTCAAAGTCCTTTAAATAACGCAACAGACGAAGGCATTGAATTGTATTTACAGGCGCTACATCACCTTCGGTCCAATAACACAGCGGTGCTCTGCACCTCCACGTTTCTCGAGGAGCTGTTATTATTAAGCGACGATGTGTACCGGTACAATCCGCATTCCGGCCTGGAACAAACGGAGCTTGCCGACAATGGCAGGGGCACACAGACAGAGACAGCCGATGCGGAAACAAAGCCAAACAAAGTTTATAAAGTATCCAGCAGGCTGGCGGACAAAACGATTTTTTTCAGCCCGGATGAAATTGATTTTATTGAAAGCATTAACAGCGTCAGTACGATTCGCATCGGCGAGGAGCACTTCCCCACCGATTTGACCATGAATGAACTTGAGGCAAAATTAACGAATTTCGGTTTCTTCCGGTCCCACCGCTCGTATTTAGTTAATCTGCAGCGGGTGTCGGAATTAGTGAGCTATTCCAAAAACAGCTATACGCTTGTGTTAAAGGGAAATGCCAATCTCAAACTGCCGCTTTCCCGGAACCGGCTGGAGGAAATGAAAGCATTGATGGAATTTTAACGTACGCTTGGGGCTGAAATGAGATAATTTCAGCTCCTTTTTAGTACATTTGGGCTTTAGACCGTTACTGTTCACCGGATATTTACGACATTTCTCCCGGGCTCCGGTAAAGTTATGATTAAGAGACAGGGTAACGAAAGGAAAAACGATAGCCCCCTGTTGAATCATAATTGAAGGAGCGAAGACAGATGGAACAGGAATTCATCGAGGTGAAGCAGTTATCCAAAAAGTTTAAAGGCGAAACCGCCTTAAAAGACATCAGTTTCTCCGTTCGTGCGGGTGACATTTTCGGATTTTTAGGGCCTTCCGGCTCCGGAAAAACCACAACCATCAAAATATTGACCGGGCAGCTGGCCCAGTCCTCCGGTCAGGCTTTTGTGTTGGGCCACCCCGTGGAACGTATCGACGAAAGCATTTATGAACAGCTCGGAATCGTGACCGATAACAGCGGGGTGTATGAGAGACTGAGCGTGTATCATAATTTAAGCACGTTCGCGAAGCTGCTGAATGTGGACAAAAAACGCATTGATGTTCTTCTTAAAAAGGTCGGGCTGTATGAGGAGAAAAACAAGCTGGCCAGTAAGCTCTCGAAGGGAATGAAGCAGCGTCTCGTTCTGACCAGAGCGATGCTGCACCAGCCGAAGGTGCTCTTTCTCGATGAGCCGACCAGCGGGCTCGACCCGGTTACCACCGAAGCCATTCATGCCCTGCTGATGGAAATCAAAAATAATGGTACTGCCATATTTTTGACCACGCACAACATGAACGAAGCGACCAAGCTGTGTGATCACGTGGCCCTCTTGAATGACGGGCTGATTGTCGAGCACGATTCGCCCAGGGCATTAACGCTCAAGTATAACCGGGATAAACGATACCAGGTGCTGTTGCGAAGCGGCGAAGAGGTGACGCTCCCTCATACGGACGAAGCGGTCCAGCGGCTACACCGCTGGCTGACCAGTGACGAAGTTTTAACGATTCATTCCAATGAGCCAAATTTAGAAAAGGTATTTCTCGAAGTGACGGGGAGGGAACTAGTGTGAGTCTATCGTTTCGAAAAATCAGCGCGGTGCTTCAATTGAAATTACGACTGATTCTGAGTAATATGAGTATCATTTTCACCCCGATCTTTGCCATCATCTTTGTCATTGTGATGAGGAATCTGATGCCGGAGGTGGAAGCCGGCGAGACGGGAATGGCCTTTTCCACGGAAGGGTTTTTGCTGAGCTTCGGCCTGATTTTTAATATTGCTATTGCCGGCATCTCCATGAGCAGCTCCCCGATCGCGGAAGAAAAAGAAAAACACACCCTGCGCGTGTTAATGACCTCCTCCGTGAGAGGGCCCGAATACTTTATCGGCAGCATGATTCCCATACTCGTGATCCTCGTAGCCACCAACATTCTGCTGGTGCCTGCAAGCGGCGTTTCGCTGGGAGATATTCCTTTGCTTACGTATTTGGTGATCACTACCTTAGCCAGCTTAATCAGTATCGTAATCGGCTTCATCATCGGCGTATTCGCCAAAAACCAGGCGCAGGCGACACTCGTCAGCACGCCCATTTTAGTGCTTTTCACCTCGACTCCTGTGCTCAAAGTGTTCAGTGAGACGTTTGCGGACATACTGAATTACACGTATAGCGGAGTGCTGGCCAATTTGTCCGAAACACTCTCCTCCACCACGGATTACCAGTGGAACGTCACAGATACCAGCGTTCTCTTCGGCTGGCTTGTCCTCACGTTGGGAATATTTATGTATGTCTATAAGAAAAATGGGTTGGACAGTGGATGATAAATTGGGAGAGGCGTTTTAAACCCTCTACTCATACAAAAAAGCAGAACGGCAGCGTTCTGCTTTTTTTATGCGAACTGCTTCAATATTTTTTAAAACCTGGTGCACCTACTTTAGCGATAAACTTTGGAGATGAAGATATTAGTCATAAAAAAGTAACTAGACCGCCGCGTATAAAGTTAATCATAAACCGACGTTGTTTCATTTAGCGGGACTACGCCAAACAAGTACAGGAGAAGCACAAATGGCACAAGTGTAATGCCGGCAATAACATAGTCGAATAGAAACATGTTATATAAACAGTTATCCTGCTTTCGCTCTTTCCAGCTTTGTGCCATCAAACGTCCTCTGCTGCTCCTGGAATTCAAATATTATCCCCGCACTTTTTCCTGATTTTCTTCTTTTTTCTTCAATTTATACTCGACAGCAGCATACCCTAATATTCCCGCCATCAATGACCCGACAGAGTTTAAAGGAAAATCGGTACCGGGAACTGCAAGCAGCAATAATATTAATAAAATCATGACACTCAGACTGTGAATGGCAATCCATATCGTCAGTATCCCTTTCATTACCTGAAGAAATTTCATGCGGCCTCCTCCCATATGTACAACAATTCTATTAATCCTCTCCCCTACTATTTTATACGAACCGGAACACACAAAAAGTAATTAATGTAAAATTATTACTTTTAGTCTGAATTGTACTATTTCTTCTTTTAAAACTGCAACCCTCGTTAAGCTTCTTCATCTTCAGTTTGCAATTTTCTTCCTTAACCCCGAAAATAAAGTTTACTTACCCATCGAATATCGGGAGGGTGATTATTCATGCCCAGGCGCAAGCTTCGTAAATGGAGTGTTTTATGCCTGCTGCTGAGCGTGGCTACGTGGCTTCCCAATTTTATTTGGGATTATGGGTTCAGCTGCTGGATCTTCGGTCAGGTTTTCGGCGCCACTGGCTTTGTGCTTGCCGTAGTAGGCCGGCTGTGGTGGCTGCTTCTTCCAACGTTTTTGATGGCCAACAGCTTTTTCGTTTTTATGGTCATAGGCTACTATTTTCATTTTTAAAAGCGGTGATTTTTAACCACAAAACGCCGTTTCATCTATAATCATTTAGAAAAGGAGAGAGCCTGTCATGCTGCTAATGTATTCCCGTCCTTTGCGGGGCGCCTCTACGAAAGCCATTTCCGTGTATGATCGTGAAGCAGAAATTGGAACGATGCAGCGCTGGTTTCACGATGCAGGCGACCGTCCTTCCCGAAGCCCCGTTCACGACGTTAATATCGCTATGGAAGCAGATAATAGTTACGCCATCGTCCAGCAATCATTCGATAAAGGGCACAATTGGCATGTTTTTCAGAATCGTATGCACATCGCAGATATGACAAGCCTGCATGCGTCCAAACGTAAATACGCGGTGACGCTGAGCGGCATGAATCACCTGCCGGATGTGACTATTCAACTGCAGTGGAACGGCCAGGGCCATATTTATGTGAAAGACAAATGCGTGGGAGAAACCAGGCGCACCGGCTTCCTTTGGAGGGGATTGGTGGAAACACGTGTGGAGGAATCAGCTGTTGGGATTTCGCCGGCTCTCCTTGCCGCCATGATTTATGCCTTTTGGAACGGAAATCCGTAATTTCCAAACATTTTATATGTAAACCTCCTGAGGTCATTAGATCAGGATCGAAATGCGCACAAAAACAGGACACTTCCTCCGTGCCCTGCTTTCAGCAGATGTCTTTCATCTATTCCTCAGTTAAATTAAACTTCCCTTTTCGCCATATGCTCCCGCCATTTCTCCATTTTCTTTTGCATCAGCTGTTCCATATGCGCAGTATCATGACCAGACTGGTAAAACATAGCGGCTGCCACCAGAATCACGTCGATGCATTCTTCATCAATGTGATTCCGGGACGCCTGTTTGTACTCGCTTCCACTCGCGTCCGATGCTGCCAGCACCGCTTCGGCGACCTCACCCGATTCCTCCGAAAGCTTTAATGCCATCTGTTCCAAGGTTTTAGGCTCCTGAGAGCTCAGCGCCCGAAGCTGTTCCCATAAAGATGCATTCATTGCTGCCATCCTCCCTCCATACAATTATCCTTTTATGCTCTAACATATAAAGACCGGCTTGCTGTCACCGGCCTAATGCCCCGGTTCTATTCTGGCCTGCTTTCGTTCGTACGTCCAAACGACAGCCGTAGAAGCAACTAACATACTCATCAGGACAATAAACACCCAGGATGGCAGTTCAATCAGCTGAACTAAATCTACAACCACCAAAAAGAGAACCACGGTGCTAAATGCGCGGTGAAACAGAATAAATGCTCTCATGCTATACTCCCCTTCAAAGCAAAATTTATTAATTGTATTTTCCTTCCATTATAACAAATACCATGCTATGGTCAGTGAAACAACGTTGCAATTCTCTTTTAACTCGTTAAAATTAGAGATTAACAGCACCGCAACGGTGCAAACTGAAAGCTCATTGTTTTTTCAATGCTTATGCAAAAAAGATTTTTTATTGCCATTAGATGAACAGATAATAATGAATATATAAAAAGGAATGAGTCCATTGAATGAAACAATTTTGTTCGTTGAAGATGATCAGGACATTCACAGTCTCGTCTCCACCCATTTAAAGAAAGAGGGCTACCGGGTGGTTTCAGCCTTCGACGGCGACGAAGCCCTTGCACTTTTTTCCCGGGAGCGTTTTGATTTACTGCTGCTTGATCTGATGCTCCCATCGAGAAACGGTATCGAAATCGTGCAGGAGGTCCGAAAAGAACATTCGATGCCGATTCTGATTATTTCGGCAAAGGACAGCGATGTCGACAAGGCGTTGGGCCTTGGCTTTGGCGCTGACGATTATATCGGAAAGCCTTTTTCTCTCATCGAGCTGACGGCGAGGGTTCATGCAGCGCTGCGCCGGTCCACTCAATATACGCGCTCCCCCTCCATGAAAGACGGAAATAAAGTTACTGTGCTTGACCTTGTCATCGACCCGGAGAATTTCACTGTTCAGAAAAACGGCAGGCTCATCAGCCTGACGGCCAAGGAATTTCAAATCCTAAGCCTGCTGGCCGCCCACCCCAACCACGTTTTCTCCAAAGGCCAGCTGTTTGAAAGTGTCTGGAAGGAAGCCTATTACGGCGATGAAAATGTGATCAACGTCCACATCCGCCGCCTGCGAAGCAAAATTGAACAGGATCCCTCCGCCCCCGTATACATAAAAACGATCTGGGGGATTGGCTACAAATTGGAGTCGAGCCAATGACGATTATACTTTCGGTTATTGCCGCCTTGTTACTATTGCTTCTGTATCAACAGTACCTGTACCGGAGAAAGCTGTACCGCGATGTCCAGTATATTTCCGCCAAAATCAGCGCTATCGCCTCCAGCCGCTCTTCCGAACGAATATTATTAGCAACGGACAATCAAGAGCTGCAGCAGCTGTTAAACGAAATCAACCACCTGCTTGATGAGCACCAGGAATTTGTAGCTGATAATGCCCGCATGCGCGCCTCCACCAATCGCATGCTCACCAACATTTCCCATGACCTAAAAACGCCGCTGACTGTGATTTTGGGCTATATCGAAAATCTCCAGCATGAAACGCATTATACTGCCGAAGAACGCGCGGTTCTGCTGGAACGGGCGGCTGCCAAAGTCATCGGAACGGCAGGATTAATCAATACGTTTTTTGACCTGGCAAAGCTCGAGTCCGGAGACTGGCAGCTGGACACAAGGCGTCTACACGCCAATGAAGTGTGCCGGCAGGTGGTGCTCGGCTACCACGATACGCTGATGCTGCAGAAATTCGACGTGAGCATTCGTATTCCCGAAGAGCCTCTTTACTTCTACGGCGATGAAGAAGCCTTCACCCGTGTTTTAAACAATTTATTGTCCAACGCCATCCGCTATGGCAGCGACGGCAAATTTATCGGCCTGGCGTTAAGCGGGCAGAACGAGAGGATAACGGTCGAGGTTTCTGACAAGGGGCAAGGCATCGAGGAGTCCGCCCAAAACCGGATTTTTGAACGTCTGTATACGGGCTCCGTTTCCAAGCATGCCACGGAAATGGGAAGCGGCCTCGGGTTAACGATTTCCAAACGATTAACCGAACAGATGAATGGCACTATCGAATACGACAGCACCCCCTATCAAAAGACTGCTTTTATCCTCACCTTTCCCAAGGGATAATGGCAGTCTTTTTATAAATGTAAGATTTACTTAAGGATTCGGTAAGAAAAAAGACACTTTCCTTCACTATAATGAAAATATAACCAAAAGGAGGAGGAGCGACATGAGCTATGTTATTCAGACCAGCCGGCTGACTAAAGCCTATAAGGGAAGCGCCGTGGTTTCAGATGTAAATATGAAGGTGAAAAAAGGTGAAATCTACGGATTTCTGGGGCCGAACGGAGCGGGAAAAACCACCGTCATGAAAATGATCACAAGCCTTGTGACGCCCACGAGCGGCGAAATTGAACTTCTGGGCGAAAAAGTAACTACCTCTTCAGTAGAGCGATTAAAACGAATGGGAAGCATCATTGACTACCCTATTTTTTATGAAAAGCTTTCTGCACAGGAAAACCTGGAGCTTCACTGCAGCTACATGGGCTACTACAGAAAAGGAGCCATTGAAGAAGCCTTGCAGCTGGTTCATCTGGTCAACGTCGAAAAAAAGCCCGTAAAAGCATTTTCGCTCGGAATGAAGCAGCGGCTGGCCATTGCGAGAGCGATCATTACCAGGCCCGAGGTACTCGTGCTCGATGAGCCTGTCAACGGCCTCGACCCTGTCGGCATACGCGAGTTACGTGATTTGTTTTTGACACTCAGCAGGGAATACGGCACTACGCTACTAATTTCCAGCCATATTCTCGGGGAAATCGAGCAGATCGCCGATACGATAGGCGTGATCCGGGGCGGAAAACTGCTCGAGGAAACGTCCATGGACCGGATTCACAACGATCACGTGGAGCATATTGAACTCAGTGTAAACGAACGTACCCGGGCTGCCTTCATCCTGGAAAATGAATTACAGATCAATAACTTTCGAATGAAGGAAACCGAGGGATTGATTCATATTTACGACAGTTCGGCTGCCCAGCACGATATTATCCAGGCACTGGTAAAGCATCAAATTGAAATCGCCTCGATTACGAAAAAGAGCCAGTCCTTAGAGGATTATTTCCTGCATTTAATGGAAGGGGGCCATCTCCATGCTTAGCCTGATGAAATGGGAAACGAAAAAAATGAATATGAGAAATCTTCTGCTCACGTTCCTCGCAATCAACGCGGGTATCATCGGTTTATTTCTGCTTTTTCGCATAGACGTAGACGCTGCCGCGCTTTTATCGAGCTATGAAAGTGTATTTACCACCATGGAAACATTAATTGTCGCTTCTTTTGTGATTTATGCCTCCGTGCTTCTTTCTCATCTCGTCGTAGAGGAATTCCGGGATAAGACAATCACCGTCTTGTTTATGTATCCTGTCAGCCGAAAAAAATTACTGCTCGCAAAGGTGCTTTTAGTAAGCATATTAACTTTCTTCTTTATCCTGTTTTCGAACGTCATCGTGTTTGGCGGCTTCACCTTCCTTAATTCCATTTTCCACTACATCAGTGAACCCTTTACGCTGAACATGTTCTCGGATAGATTTTTACGTGTCCTTCTAGTCGCCCTGAGCTCTGCCGGCATCGCCCTGATTCCATTATTTTTTGGAATGAGAAAGTATTCAGTGCCCGCGACGATCACCTCTTCAGTCCTGATTATTACGCTTCTTTCATCACCAATGAATAACACAGAGACGCTTTATTCCCTGGCTGCTGTGCCCGTTTCCCTCGGCATCGCCGGCTTCCTGATCGCTTACCTGGTGATTGCGAAGGCGGTCAAAACGGATTTTTAACCACTAAGGGCTTTTGTTATCCATATAAGAAGAGCCGGGCATGGATGCTTTTGCATCACGCCCGGCTCTTTTTTTATAAATAGAACAGAAACGATCATTAAACTACGTGCCGAAACTCGTTCAAATATTTTTCGAAAACGTCTTTACTCAGTTCCTGATGGAAACGGGTGCTTATTAGTGCTGCTTGTCCTTCCGGCACTTCCAGCACATCAAAACGCTCCTTGTTTTTGCCTTCTTTCTCATCGGAGACCAGCACTTCAATCATTGGATTATCGGCATGCTTTTGAAACAGCAGCTCCACCGGCCCTACACCAATCACCGATCCCGCCTCTTCATCTCCCGTCATTCGCACGTTGGCACCAACTTTTGTCTGAATTTGCTTTTGCATTCCGCTTACCAGTTCAGCAATAAACGCAGCCCCTTCGTTAACAATCGTTTGTTCATCTGTAGAACCGTATTTTTCCGCTACTTTGTCTGTGAATGTATCTATTTTCATAAATTTTCTCCTTTCGGGCAGTTCCCCCTGCATTTTTCAAAACTGCTTTATTTGTTTTTCAACAAAAGAAGGAAGCTGCCTGTATTAAAGACAGCTTTCTTCCGGTCGTGCTGCTTCTTTTCTTTATTTCTTCTTCTTGATGGCCCGAAAAATAAAGCTTACGAGCAATACGAGAATAACGGCACCAATAAGGGCAGGAATAATGGCAAATCCGCCAAGAGTCGGCCCCCAGCTGCCGAGAAGCGCGGTGCCTAAACTCGCGCCGATAAAACCGGCGATAATGTTACCAATAATACCAAATGGCACGTCGCGGCCGGTAAGTGCGCCTGCTGCCCAGCCAATCAAACCGCCGATAATCAAACTCCAAATAAACGATAGCATGCTATTCATCTCCTTAAGGATGGTTGTATTTTCTTTTAACTTTCATTTTCTTCTGTTTCCTACATCTGACTTCCTCAAACGTTACTCTCCGCTTTTGCTAACGGCCTTTATACTAATGTTCGAGTAGTTCGTTCCAAACGAGTTCTTTAATGCACCGAAACAAGAAGAAACCACCAGGTCACTGTTCTCACTGGTGGTGCCCCGTGAATTTACATATCTATTTCTGTTACTGGCTTTTCGTTTTGGTCTTCTGTCCTGGATTCACTACCAAAAGCGCCGCAAACACGCCATACAAAATTACTGCTGCTATTTCCATGTTTATATTTCCTCTCTTTCTTTAAACTCATAATTTTCCTTCACGCTTACTTAACCAGGTTGTATTCCTTACATAAGTCTTCCACCATTTCTTTTCGCGGAACGCCTATTTTCAACTGTGTTTTGATAATAAAAAACCAGAAAAAGGATTTCGCTCCTTTTCCTGGCTCATGTACTGGCTTTTGTATCCATTCATTTCCGCCGATTATTTATTTCTAATGCTATGAAAGCTTTTATGGTTTTAACGTTATAATGCATATTTACCCGCCTAATTTACAGGTAAAACATACCGATCTTTCCACAACTCATAATTATTTGATCAGCCGGTTTGGTTTTCTTTTTTCTTTCTGCTCAGGAACCAGCACTAATGGGGAACTCGTTTTCCCGTAATGAAGCAGAATTTCCAACAAAGGCAGGTTAACCCTTCCTTACAAAATATTCATTAACGGCCCTTTGCAGCGTGCCCAGTGTTCTGATTCGGGAATTACCCGTTTCCTGAAGTAAAGCGGGATCCATCGCCAGTTTTCTCGGCACCCCGGTGAGTACGGCTTCACTTCCCATCAAAGAGACCCCTTCAACGATTCTTATAAAGTCTTTTAATTCCTCTTTCTCCATCCACTCTGCGCCAGACAAATCAATGATTAAAACCTGAATTTTCTGCTCCGCCACCTTCATCAATACATTTTCCTCCAGCAGCTCCAGGCGCCGCCTGTCGATAGGTCCAATTAATGGCAGTACACAGATCGAGCGCCCGAGCGGGATGACCGGCGTCGAAAGATAGTCGACTAATTGCTCCTGATTTTGTATAAGGGTTTCTTTGTAGTTTGAATAGCTTTTCAAAAACGTATGTAAAAAAGCGTCGATCTGGTTATTTATTTTTCGTTCCCACTGAAAAAAACCGTGGAATCTTTTTTCCCCGGCACGTGCCTGGTAGGCTTCGATTAACAGCCAGATCGTCCGGCGCAGCGCATGTACCCATTCCAGCCTGAAGGATAACTCAATATCCTGCGACGCCCAGACGATGCCCTCCTGTTCAGCGAATGCTTTCAGCTCCTCTTCTTTTTCATCAAACGCCAGGGAAACAAACTGGTGGGCGTTCGCCACCAAATCAATATTGCCCCGCTGCAGTATATCCCGGACTTCTTTTTTTACCGTATCGGCTTCTTCAATCAGCATTTGTTCGAATAATTGAGCATTTTGGGTGTAGAAATCCTTTAACGTCATTGAATCATTAAATGAATACGTCACGGTATCCTCCTCCCTGATCTTTCGCCCGCATTATTTATTACTCATTCCACGAGCATGAAATATTTACTATTTTTAAACAAAAGTATGAATTATTTGTATTATATATACCTATTTCAAAAAAAGAAATGCCTAATATGATTTGAAAAGAAAAGAATTTGAAGCCTCTGCTTACTCGTAAAAAAAGAGACAAGCATTCAGCTTGTCCCCAGATGCATATTGATTCCACGGTTACACTAATCGGTCTGACGAAACTCCGGGCTGAGCCATAATAGCAATCCGGTCAGCACAATTCCTGTGACGGATGTGTACAGGAGCACCGCCTGAATAGGGATGGAGGCCGCCACCAGAAACGAAATGAGCGCAAAGGCGATAGGCTCAAATCCACTGGAGGCAAAGTTGACCAGGCTCATCACCCGACCCAGTTTGTTGTTGTCGGTTTTCTCCTGGATCATCGTAATCGTCGGCAGGTACACCAGCATCCCCGCCCCTCCCATCAGCGTGATCACAATAACCAGTACAGGCAGAGCCTCCACCTGGCTGAATACCAGGAGGAGAATAAAGCTTACCCCGAGGGAGATTAACACCCACTGGCCCCGCCGCTGCTTCAGCGACCACGTAACCAGTAATACACTCAATAAAAAGGTACCGGTTGAAAATCCCCCCTCCAGCAGGCTCAGCTGCCACGGGGCGCCTCCAAGGGCGCTGATAAGCATCGGGATGCTGATCAACAGCGGTCCGATCATCAGTAAATTAATCGTAATAATCACCATCGTGCCGGCCCGGTGGATGCCTGATTGAAGCACGTACGCAAGCCCTTCCTTCAGATCCATCCAGGCGGTATGACGCCCGCTTCTCGCTTCCGGGACCGGGTCTTTCAATAACGGCGGGTAAATCAGAACAGTGGATACGGCGATCAGGCAAGCCGCTGCGGAAAACGCAAAGGCAAAGCCTCCAAAGGTTAACAGCAGCCCCGCACCCACCGGTCCAATAATAAACATCAGCTCCGTGGAGCCCTGGTACCAGGAATTGGCCTGCTGTAATTGCTTCACCGGCACAATACTCGGAATCATCGCCGAAGCCGCCGGGAAAAAGAAGGCGTCGAGGAAGCCAAAGACGAATGCCAGAATAATCAATGAGGTCGTCTGCAGGGCATCCTGCTGCACGAGCACTACAAGCACGATCATCACGACCACCTGCAGCGCGTTCGTCGTAAACATAATTCGCGATTTCTGGATTTTGTCCGCAAGCACCCCGCCGTAAATCATCATTGCCACACGTGGAATGGCAACCGTCATCATCACGACCCCGAGAATAGCCGGCTCCTGCATTTCATCGACGACGAACCAGGAAACGGACAGAAAGAAGATCGAAAAGCCAAGCATCACCGTCATGCCCGACAGCCATACGAGCACAAACGTTTTATTTTTTAGTAACGAAGTCCATGAATCAGTCATCTGTGCCCTCCTGTAAATCTATGCTGCTTCCGTATACTATGTATTACTCCCGCATCTTCCAGCCAGTACACCTTCACTGCTGTTTTGTTTATTATCTATTCGACGCTAAATCAATTTAACATAAATGCTTCTTTTTTGCCGGTAGTCTGTCCTTCCTTTTCGGAATATGTTATGATAAATTCCAAGTCATCAGATGACCATACTACTTATCGCAAGCGCTTACACTCATGCACTTTTTAAGGAGGAAAAACTATGAACCACAGCAACACTACGACAGACGTGATCCTTATTGGCGCCGGCATCGTGAGTGCGACGCTCGCCACGCTCCTGAATAAGCTGGAGCCGCAGTGGCGCATTACCCTTTTCGAAAAGCTCGATTCTGCAGGCCAGGAGAGCTCGAATGAATGGAATAATGCCGGGACCGGGCATGCGGCGCTCTGTGAGCTGAACTATACCCCCGAGCAGCCGGACGGCTCCATTGATATCAGCAAGGCCGTCAACATTAATAACCAATTCCAGGTTTCGAGGCAGCTCTGGGCGCATCTGGTGGATCAGGGCGATCTTCAAAACCCGGAGGAATTTATCCGTCCCCTCCCCCACATCAGCTTTGTTTACGGAGAGGATCACGTGAACTTTCTGAAAAAACGGTTTGAGGCTCTCGACGGTCATCCCCAGTTTCAGGGCATGGAGTTTTCCGACGATCCTGATCAAATCAGGCAGTGGATTCCGTTAATGATGGAGGGCCGCGACGCTGACGAGCCGATAGCGGCCACGAAGGTTGACCACGGCACCGACATCAATTTCGGGGAACTGACCCGCCAGATGCTCGCCAACCTGGAGAAGCAGGACAATATCGAGATCCGCTACAACCATTCCGTTGATGATATTTCCCAGCGAAACGACGGCACATGGGAGGTAAAGGTACAGAACCATGAAAAGGAAACTTTGGAAGAACATACGGCTTCCTTCGCCTTTATCGGTGCCGGCGGCGGCGCCCTGCCACTGCTACAGAAAACCGGCATCCCGGAAAGCAAACATATCGGAGGCTTTCCGATCAGCGGCGAATTCCTCGTCTGTGATAATCCGGAGGTCGTCCGTGAGCATCATTCCAAGGTGTACGGCAAAGAGCCGGCAGGAACCCCGCCGATGACGGTGCCCCACCTGGACCGGCGCCATATTGAAGGAAAAGATACGCTCTTATACGGTCCGTTCGCCGGATTTACGCCCAAGTTCCTGAAGCAGGGATCGCCGCTGGATCTGTTTGGCTCGGTCAAGCCGACGAACGTGCTGACGATGCTTGCAGCAGGCGCGAAGAATACACCGCTGCTCAAATACCTGGCCCAGCAGCTGAGTATGTCGAAGGAAAACCGGATGGAGGAGCTGCGGAACTTCGTGCCGAATGCCTCCAGCGAGGACTGGGAGCTGCTCGTCGCCGGCCAGCGCGTGCAATTAATCGAGGATACAAAAGAAGGCGGCCGCGGCGCCCTGCAGTTTGGCACCAAGCTGATTCATGCGAGCGACCAGTCGATGGCCGCTTTGCTCGGTGAATCCCCGGGCGCTTCCGTGTCGGTGTCAATTATGCTCGAGGTTCTGAACAAATGCTTTCCCGAGCACCTGGAAGCGTGGGAGCCGAAGCTGAAGGAAATCATTCCGTCCTACGGCAAATCCCTTGAGGATAACCCCGAGCTGCTGGACATGGTGCACGATTCCACGTCGCGCACCCTTGGACTGGCGGCATCTAAAGCATAAAAAGCTCTTCATCCGTATAGAATCCAGAAAGGAAGCATCCACGTGCCAAACGGCGCCCGGTGCTTCCTTTCCTTTCATCTAAAAAAGCGTTTCCCTAATCCTCCAGCTGACGCCGCTGGTAGGTGATGAAAACGACGCCCCACATGACGGCCATCCAGCCGACAATCCATAAGAGCGGAGCCGTCACGTCGACCCACGCCGCTCCCTGCTCTACCTGGCGGGCGATCTCCACTAGCTGAACGTTCGGCAGGTATTCAAGCACCCCTGCTGCCTGGTAGCGGTTGGCCATTTCTTCGATAATCTGCGAAAATCCGAAAACAAACATAATCGGCAGCAGAGCGACAGACGCCTGTACGACCGACGTCGCTAAAAGACCCAGCAGCGTACCGAGCGCCAGGTAAAAACCGATCGACAGCACCATCCCCGTTCCGACAATGCCTGCGTGAGCCGGCTCGTAGCCGGCGAGGAGAATACATACGAATAGCGTCAATGCTGTGAATAGAAAGGTTAACACATTTTTGCCGGCCAGAATTTCCCACGGAGATGCCGGAGACAGCATCAGCCCCCGCAGGGTATGCTTTTCTTTTTCCTCGGCAATCAGCGCGGCCTGGACAAATGTCGCCACAAGCACCAGCGCGATGTTGAACGTTAAGTAATGAATTTCTATCGGCAGCTGGTCCTGCTGCCCGTAAAACAGAGCCAGGATAACCGGTGTTATCACAGTCGTCGTCACAAACAGGTTTTTCGATAAATCTTTAACATCCTTCATAAAAATCGCATACATACGCTGTACGGCCATCATCGTTACACCAGCTCCCTTCCCGTTAAACGGACGAAAATGTCTCCCAGTGTCGGTTCCTGGGAATGGATCGCGGCCACCCGTTCGTCAGCCATATATTCATACAGCTGTTTGGCATACGCCGGGGTATTCGCGAGCGTATGCACATCCCCGTTCGTCAGCTCTACCTGGATCATGCCTTCGGAATACCGCCGCCGCAGATTTTTGGGGGTATCAACCTGCTGCAGACGCCCGTCATGGATAAAGGCTACCCGGTCGCAGAGCGTCTCCGCCTCCTGCATATCATGGGTCGAAAGAAAAATCGTTGTTCCCCGTTCGTTTAATGCCCGCAAGCCCTGGTGAATATGCTGCATGTTGCCCGGATCAAGGGCAGACGTCGGCTCGTCGAGCACAAGCAGCTCCGGTTCATGAAGCAGCGTCCGGGCGAGAACCGTGCGCTGCCTCATGCCTTTGGACAACTTGGCCACAGACCTGCGGCGTGCCTCCTGCAGGTTCACAAGCTCCAGCACATCCTGAATGCGCTGCCTGGGCACGTCGTACAGTTTGGCATAAAGCGCGAGATTTTCCTCGATGCTCAGCCGCTGATACAGGCCGCTGTTATCCGTCAGCACGCCAAACCGCCGGTAAAAGTCGCTTGTTGCCCGCACCGGCAGAGACCGGCCGAAGACGCGCACCTCGCCATCGGTTGCCTCAAGCTGATTGGTAATCATTTTAATAGTGGTTGTTTTTCCAGAGCCGCTCGGGCCTAAAAAGCCGAAAATTTCCCCCGGCTGCACGTCGATATCCAGGTCGTTGACGGCTACCTGGTTGCCGTACATCTTGGATACACCTTGAAGGTGAAGAATCGGTTCCATTATTGCGCCTCCTCTTATGTGATTGCTTTCAGCATACGAAGAAACGCGGTCTGGCGCATTATATTCCGGGTCAATGGAGCATATCAGGGCCCCAATGATACATATTCTGCTCTCAGTGGAACACTTATTTGATGCCGAGCATCGCCTTCAATGCGGCCATTTTCGTTTTGGACAGCGGAATTTCCGCCTGGGAAGCATCATTTAACACAAGCGTATAGCTGTTGCGGGTCCAGGTCATAATTTCGCGCACATTCTGCAGATTTACAATATACGACCGGTGGCAGCGAAAAAAGCCGAATGGCTGCAGCCGTTCCTCCAGCTCGGCGAGTGTAAAAACCGCCGGGAAGGTTTCTCCCTGGACATGAAGATGCACCTCGCCCTGCACGCTTTCTATAAAGTCGATCTCGGTGGGATGAAACAAAATTAATTTCTCATTTACACGGCTTGGTATTTTATCAAACGGCAGCCCCGGCTCTTTATCCTCCACGGCTGCAGGTGCTTCCTCTTCCTCGTTTTCCGTCTGCGTCTCCACCAAATGCAGCCCGGAGGATTCAAGGCGGTAAACATTCTCTGCCAACAGAACCGCACTTTCCATATTTCCCGTCAGCACGAGCACCGTGCTTCCTTCTTCCTGCAGGCGTTGAAACAAACGGGCGATAATGCGCCTGGTTTCCAGGTCAACGTTCTGATCCGGCTCTTCGAACACACAGAGAGGCGCGCGCTGGGCGCACAGGCGCACCAGCTTTAACCGCTGCTTTTCCGAATATGTCAGCTGTTTTACTGCTAAATGTGCCCGTTCCTGCAGCTTCACTATTGAAAGCATTTCATTTACCGACCAGGAGGAAGCGTACAGCTGCTGAAACAAACGAATCTGGTCCCGGACCCGGATACGCTCGTACAATCCGTCCTCCAGCCGGCACACGCCAACCTCCCGGGTAAACGACCGGCGTTTTTTAAGCGGATCGCCGTTTACGATCGTCGCCCCTTCTGAAAGAACAGATTTGCCAAGAAATGCCTGAAGCAGCACCTCCCGGATGTGGGTATGTGTATAGACCGCAAGCACCGATGGCTCGGTCACCTCCATGGTAAAAGCGGGAAATAGCGTGATTCCTTCGTTTTGTTTTTCCCATTGCTGAAGTGATAGTGTAGCCAATTCACGTTCTCCTTTCGAATTTTTCCGCCAACTCTTTTTGTTTAGTATACATAAAATTACCCTGATAATGGTAGAGGTGATACGTATTGCTTTTCAGACACCCGTTTTTTATTACCCCGGAAATATTAAAAAAACAAAAAAATGTTTCATGCAGGCGAAGGATAATTACACTAAATTAAATCACCTTTAGCCAGCCTAACTTTTCAACTACCAACTTTTTCCTTCAGCCTTCTTGGTTCCCCTTTATTCACCTGAATACTTTAAAGGATTAAAATTTTAATATTTCTTTGATGTGCATATTTAGTCGTGAATTGTTCTAAAGAGACTTTGTATTCATGTAATCACTTACTTTATACGTATAATTGGATATATAAGGGATATAAGACCCGCTTCCATTATCACGATTCGAACACAAAAAATACTTTTTTTGTGCTTCTGCCTGTATCGACGTTTAGCCAAAGTGGAAATTTCTCTTTACTGCTAATATTCGAACGTGCAAAGGAGACTAATGATGAATGACGAAATGAAGCATGTTGTTTTTGAAGAGATGTTTCAAGCAGCCGACGGGCGCATTCCGCAAAACCCGGAAGCGTTCACCAGACTTGCCCACCGAAGTAGGGAGACGGCAGTAATTCTTCCTTTTTATATGTATTATTTTCACCCTCGTGAATGGCAGGACTTTACGCTTTTTACTGAAGACCCTCTCCCTTCCGCCCTGAATCATGCTGCCCACATCGCCCTTGACGCTCCCACTCTTCATGCTGATAAACAAATTAAACGATTTTTCTACGGGGCCTCTTCCATTACTACTGTGCCTGGGGACTACCAGACAGCGATGTCTGTGGCGAATTGGACCTATTACTTGTTCCGGAAGTATCATCAGATTTGCGATCGGGCCCGTATGTCAAACACCGTATCGAAGTAAAGAGCGGCCAGCCGGGCCGTTAATCAAAATCCACAAAACATCTCCACTTAATTCTTTTCATACCAGTAAAACAACGAACCTTACATTTCTCCATGTATCCTTCAAAAACTTATTTTCACAAGCTTTTGTACCAAAAGGAGTGTTGCTATGAAGGTCGTTTATATTAATAGACAATCCAGGAGCATTCAGACTTTTGCGGAAACAGAAGGCACAACCCTTCATTGTTTAGCTCAGAAAACTACAACCGGCACCATTGTGTCCGTATGGCACCGGCAGGGCGCGTCAAATTCGTACCTCCACAATCGTTTTTATATTCCCGGTAGTCAAAGCACTCTGACGCTTGGAGCCAGAACCTATTTTCTTTATGAATGACCGAAAACATTTTTCTGGCAAGTATTTTATTCCTTTAAATTCGGAGACTGCTTTGCCCGCAAGCCTCCAAATACAAAACGGCTTCATACCAAAACCCCCTGACAGCGCCTGCTGTCAGGGGATTAGTTGGTTCACTCCGCCATTACCAGGTGAAGGAGGTTCTGCGCACGCCATTGATCGTCACCGGTCGGCTGTCTCCGATGGGCGTCCGTACGTGCATCGAAGTAAAGCCATTATCATACGTCCCTTCCTTCTTTACGGTTAGGCTGATGTCGTTTTCGCCGGGTACCATGGTCCACGTAATCAGCAGATGCTCCGCATTTTTCCTCCTGTTGTCGTCGTCATAATACGTGAACGATGTTTCCACCCCGTTTTCCCCGGGATACACGTACAGGGCCATCACGTGCTTTTCGTTCTCTTCGACCGGAATCAGGCTACCGCCCTTCACCATGACCGGCGTGTAGGCAAGTGGAGCCGGCACCGTTACCACCCAGCCTCCCTCGTACCAGCGCCCGGTATACATGTCGTACCAGCCGGATGCATGCTCCGGAAGGTACACCGTGCGCTCCCGTTCCTCCGGGCGTACCATCGTGCAGACGAGAAGCTCTTCGCCAAGCATGAATTCGTCGTTTTCGGCGTACGTATGGTCATCGTCCGCAAAGTCGAAAAATGTCGGCTTGACCACGGGTTCATAGGTTGCAGCCGAGTGATACAGCAGCGAAAATATATAGCCGGCCAGACGATCATGCCAGCGCATCGCTTCGGCCACCCGGTCGATAATCTGCGGATACATCCACGGCTCGTTTACCGTTCCGTCGTCGTTCCACGAGTGAATCGTAAACCGCGGGTAATACACGCTACTCTGCACCCAGCGCAGAAACAGCTCCGGCCCCGGGGCATTGCCGGCAAAGCCTCCGGTGTCATGGCCGAAGTTGTATACGCCCGACAGGCTCAGCCCGACCGACATGTTGATGTTGTATTTCAGCGTCCTCCAGCTTGAATAATTGTCCCCGGTCCACGTCTGGGCGTAGCGTCCGAGCCCGGCGCTTCCGGAGCGGCTGAGCACGTACGGACGGAGCTCATCGTTATACTCTATCTGGGCCTCAAGTGAGCTTTTCGCCATCAGCATCGGAAAAATCGCCCGGTACGGCTGGAATTTCGCGCCAAGACCGAAAAGATGGATGTCCGCCTCCGGATCCCACACCTCAAACTCATTGTTGTCGTTCCAGATGGCGTCAATCCCCTTTGCCAGCAGTTGATGCTTCACGTGCTCCTTCCACCACGTGATGGTGCGTTCGTTCGTAAAGTCCAGGTGCACGCCGAGCCCGTCCCAGAACTGTTCAAACAGCGGATCATCATATTTGTTCAGCACAATATAATCGTTGTCGAGCACCTCCTGGAACTGGGGATGATCACTCAGCAGCGTCGGTTTGACGTTGGCAATTACGTGGATACCGTTTGCATGAAAATCATCGGTGAACTGCTTCGGATCCGGAAACTTGTCATAGTTCCAGTTGAACACGTGCCGCCTGGAGCCGATCGAGGTATAGCCGGACGACAGATGAAAGGACCGGCAGTCAATGCGGTGCTTTTTGCAGTCCTCCACGAAGTTCATCAGCAGCTCCTGCGAATTTTTTGCCTCGGTGTAGGTCATCGCCGACCCCGAATAGCCGATGCTCCACTTTGGCATGAGCGCCGGCCGTCCGGTCATCCATGAAAACCGCCGCGTCACATCGGCCACCGCCGGACCGAGAATAAAATAGTAGTCCAGGTATTCGGACCGCGATTCAAAATATCTGTACCGGCCATGGTAATGGTTTTTCTCCCGCCCCATATCAAACAGGCATTCATTGTAATCATCGTAGTACAACCCGTAGGCCACCCCCGTTTCCGGCGAATGCGTGATGTAGTACGGGATATGCTTGTACAAGGGGTCCGTTCCGGAGGCATCGTAGCCCATGGCATCGATATTGAGCATCCGGAAGCGCTCTCCGTGCTTATTCACCTCACCCGATTTTTCACCGAAGCCAAAGTATCGGTCGCTGTCGCTTCGTTTCAAATAGTGCGCAGTCGGCGCAGCTTCGGCAATTTGAAAGGCGTACGCCTGCGTGTCACGGTCTTCGGCAATCAGCACGTCTTCCTCTCCGGCACCTGTTTTCATATACCAGCGGCAGTGAAGCCTTGCCGTATTTATTTTCAGCTTCAGCGAAGCGGTTTCGATTTCGTATTCCCCGGGATAGGCTGTTAGGTCAAAGTCCGGCAGGGTAAAAAGGCTGGCGATTTTATTCCGGTCAATTCCTTCAAACGGCACTTCGATATCCCCGGGGGCTACCGCCCACGTATGAATATTCACGTGCGGATTTTCTCTGGTCAGCGTCACGCGGAACAGGGATTCCTCGAGGACGTAGACGCATAAATACATGTGCTGCAGCGCATTTTCAAAGATTAAAACATTACTTTTTTGCTCTGATAAAATAACCTGGTCTTTTATCATCACGGATATGCTCCTCTTTGGCTTATCTTTAATCCTGCGAATTGATTTACTTCATATTACGGCGTTACCCCGGGATTAGCAAGTTTGAGCGGCCACACAAAAAAGCAGAACCCCGTCCGCTGGAGTCCTGCTTTTATTTGGCTATGCTTTTTACTTTCCGATAATGTCATCCATCTGCTTGATCAGCGCGGTGCGCTTCTTCTGGTCCAGGGCGTCCGGATGAGGATCGCCGAAGTCGCCGCTGTCGTTATCAAAATACTTTCCGGACGCGTCGGCAAACGTATCCGACAGAGCCGCCTGATACAGAATATTCGCCCCGATAGCAATATCGTTACCTTCGACGCCGAACGCGGTCTTTACCATTTTACTTCCTAGGAGGGACCCCGGATTCACTGCTACGATGACCGGATCGATACGGTGCGCCATCTCTACGGTCCACATCGTGAGCGCGAGCTTGCTCTGGGCATATGCCTCTCCGTCCTGAAGATTCGCCTCACCCGAAAGCGCCTTTGAATCCACCGGCTTCTGCGCCGCCGAGGATAAGTTCACAATGCGGCCCGACTCATCCATGAGTGGCAGCAGCTCGCTGGTCAGGATATACGGAGCCATCGTATTCACCGCAAACCGGATGTCGAGCCCGTCTCCGGTTTTCTCACTCGAAGCTGTGTACACACCCGCGTTATTGATGAGCACGTCCAGATGCCCGTGCTTTTCCTTAACCGCCTCGGCGAAGCTTCTCACATTCGCCATTTTGGACAAATCGGCCACATACTGCTCAGCGTTTTTGTTTCCAATCTCTTTAGCCACGTCTGCAAGCTTTTCCCCACTGCGCCCGTGCAGCAGCACCTCGTGGCCTTCTTTAGTCAGCCTTTTCGCTGTCTCCATGCCGATGCCGTCCGTCGCTCCTGTTATCAAAATCTTCACCTTTATACCTCCTAATGGTTCGCATACATGCGGTCATGCTTAAATTCCCAACCTTTTAAATATAAAAACATGCCTGGGCTTTTTTGCATCCTGGAGGATGCAAAAAAGCCTCTATGCCTCGCGCAGACATAGAGACTGAGTCTATTTGGTAAAAATTATATCCCCGGGCTCCGGTAAGGAGCTACTGTTTTCTGATGACGTAGAAAACATTTTGGAGATCATGAGGCAGCTGATGATTTTCCACAGAGGCAAATCCGCACTCCTTCAGCATGCTTTCGGCCAGCTCCATTCCCCACATGGTGCCGAGCCCCATTCCCTCCTGGGCGAGGGAGACGGTCATGCAATGCATGGTGGATAGCATATACAAAAACGGCCCAAAGGGATGCTCAACATTTTTTTCCACAAAGCTTGAACCGGCAATGTCCTGCATCAGATAAACTCCGTCCGGCTTCAGGGCCCGGTGGATGTTCACCATGACCACGTCAGGACGGGCCTGGTCATGGACCGCATCGAATGTGGTAATAAAATCATAGGCATCTGTTTCTTCCCACTGGGCGGCGTCGCGGACTTGAAACTCTAGATTCGTCAGGCCCTGCCGTTCGGCAGCCGCCCGTGCGAACCCAATTGCATCTCCGGAAAGATCGATGCCCGTAAACGTACTGGCGGGAAAGGTTTTGGCCATCAGCTGCAGCGCCCTGCCGCTTCCGCATCCCAGATCGAGAACGTGAATACCGGCAGTCAGCCGCTCCTCGAGTCCGGGGACGAGCGGCAGAATCGTATCAAACAGCGCGCTGACCACCGTCTCGCCACTTTCTTCCGCCATAATTTCGTGGAAGCGCGGAAATTTCGAGTAAGGCACGCCTCCTCCTTCGTGAAAAGAAGCAACAATATCGTCCTCCACCGTGCCCACTAAGGGAATATACTGGGCAAACACGGCCAGGTTGTTTGGTGCTGCTTTGCGGGTCAGCCAGGCTGCATGCTCCTCAGGGAGTCTGTACGTTTTCGCCGCGGGGTCGTACTCGATCCACCGGCCCGTTACCATACCATTCAGCCATTCCCTTACATACCTTTCATTCAGTCCCGCCGCCTGCGCAATCGCCTCACTTGTAGCAGCAGGCCTGTCCGCCAGCACGTCGAATAACCCCGTCCGGTGCCCGACCGAGGCTAACACCATCATCGCTCCGCCATTCATCATGTGCGCGTACTCGTCTGCAAAAGCGTCCGACTTTTGTTGATCTATGGCCGTAGCCATTGTCCGCTCTTCCTTAAGTCGTATTTGATACTTTTAGTGTATGCCTGCCTCTTCTGAATTACAATCAGATTTTTCAGGTAATGATAGGTAATTGGAACTGTCTTTTTATCCCGGAAAACTCAACTCCATGATGAAATAAATCAGGCGGTAAAGCCCCGGCGTACGCTGCCGAGAAAGAACACTATTTAATCACAATCGACAGTTTATAATTGGCATACTCATTTAAGCCGGTCAGAAAATTGTCCAGTTCGACGTTGGAAGGGAACTGACCCTCCAGCAGGTAGCACCCTTCCCCGCTAACTTTATAATTGTTTATTATGTACGGTTCCTGCGAGCGGATAAACGACAGCACCGGCTGATGATGAAGCGTTTGCGTCATTACCGTGATAAAAGCATGCACCGCATATCCCAGTTTTGCCTGATTGACGTTAATACTGTAGCCTTTAATAATGCCTTTTTCCTCCAGTTTTGCTACTCTGGCGGAGGCAGCCGGCCCTGTAAGGTGAATTTTTTCTCCGAGTTCTTTCATGGTTATCTGGCTGTTCTCTTTGAGTTCCCTCAGTATGGCTCTATCGGTATTATCGATCATGTACAGTAACTCCTTTCATAAACAAAGCATAACACCCGAAAGACTTTCATTATGATGTGTCCTTTGCCAACTGTGCTCGTTTACAATATACAGGACAGTCTTCTATTTTGAAAAATAAAAGGAGTTTTGCCAGATGAACATCCAGCAGATCCGAAACGCTACGCTCATTGTCGAATACGCCGGCAAGAAGTTTTTAATCGACCCGTATTTAGGTGAAAAAGGCGCGTATCCGCCACTGCCGAACCCTGCGCCCCAGGCCCCGGACGGCAACCAGAACAACCCGGTCGCCGGGCTGCCGGTTTCGTTGCAGGAAATCACCGGAGGCATTGATGCCGTGATCGTCACGCACACGCACCAGGACCACTGGGACGAGGCCGCGAAGGAAGCGCTTCCTAAGGACATTCCTTTGTTTACCCAGAATACCGATGAGGCGGAATCCATTCGAAACGACAGCTTTCAGAACGTCGAGGTGCTGCACGAAGACACCGTCTTCGAAGGGATCAGCTTAAGCAAAACGAAGGGCGAGCATGGCCGCGGCGATATCCTTGAAATGACCGGTCCGGTATGCGGCGTCGTGTTCAGCCACGAATCGGAGCAAACGTTGTATGTGGCCGGTGACACCGTCTGGTACGAGGGCGTCCAGGAAGCGGTCAACCTTCATCAGCCGGATATTATCGTAGTCAACGCCGGAGATAACCAGTTCGCCGAGGGCGGTTCGCTCGTCATGGGCAAGGAAGACGTGTACGAATTGCAGCAGGCCGCTCCCAACGCGAAGATTGTTGCCGTTCACCTGGAAGCGGTGAACCACTGGACGTTATCGAAGGAAGAATTAAAGAAATTCTCCGAAGAAAAAGGCATCTCCTCGAATATATTCGTACCCGACGACGGGGAAGCTTATCGTTTTTAAAGTATATGCATAAATAACAATTTTAAACCTACTCTACTATATAAAAAATCAGAAGCCCTGAGCATATCACAATTATGCTGGGGCTTCTGATTGGTTTTTTTGTTCAGTACTATTTTCAGGCTGGAAAAAGATAAGCATTCCGTACCTACTTATTTTCTTCACACCATCTTGTAATAAAATCAGCTATCGTGTGTGTCACGGTCTTTAAACTGTCGAGGTCGATGTACTCATTCGGGGCGTGCATATCGCCACCAACCGGCCCGTAGCAAGTAGCGGGAATGTTAAATTCCCCAAAAGCCCGCAAATCCGTCGTCGCCGTAAAAGGGAGATGCTCTGCTTTTTCGTTGGTGACAGAGGCATGGGAAGCTGCCATCTCTTGCATGATCTCTTCGTCTTTTGAAATGGAATAGCCTGGAGCAGCAAAACCGAAAAACGTAATTTCCGGAGGTGTTGTTTTTAACCATTCATCTTCATTGGCTGCATCCAATAGCCACTGCTCCACCTCTTTTTGTACCGTTTCCGGTGCAGTACCTGGATAAAATCCCACTCTCGCTTCAAACGTGCATTCCGTTGGCACGCTGGAAGCCCAATCACCACCCTTGACTGCACCGACATTTACATTAAGCGGGTGAGGGTGATTTTCAAAGTCCGGGTGCTTGGGACGACTATTAATGTGCTCGCGGTATTCCATAAGTGATTCCATGAGCCTGGACGCCTTCATGATCGCATTTTGTGCACTTTCTGCACGCTCTACATGAGCGCCGGCGCCTTTCACCGTTACTCGCAGCCATAATACGCCCAGCTGTGAATTAATGAGCCGTAAATGGGTAGGTTCCGGTATTAAGGCCCCATCCGCAGTATAGCCTTTATCTAATAAGGCGAGCGCTCCGTTCCCTGTACATTCCTCTTCAATGACGCTATGGATCTGCAGATCTGATCCGAGCTCCACTCCCGCCTTACGCAATGCTTTCACCGCGAATACGATCGCCGTAAAGCCTCCTTTCATATCAAGCAGGCCTCTGCCATACATACTGTTTCCTTTTATAACAGGCGAATAAGGATCATTGTCCCACTGGTCTTCCGGCCCGGCACTGACCACATCCAAATGGCTTTGCAGTATTAGGCTTTTTCCTTTTTTCGGCCCTGGACTTTTCCATACTCCCGCGACTACCGGCCGGTTTTCGTATGTCCATTCCGGCTCTCCAAAATTTTCATACTTTCTCAGCCGCTCCGGCTCGACTTTCACCGCTTCTGTTTCCAGCCCCATCTCCTGCAAATAATTATAGATGAAGGCCTGTACTTCTTTTTCATTTCCCAATGTGCTGGGAAAACTTCCGATAGTCTGCAAAAATAGTTTTTCTTCATCCCATAATTCTTCTAGTTTTTCTTCGATCAGTTCTCTATTAATACTCATCTCTTATTCACCCCTCTACTCACTGGCTAATTCAAGAGCCGTATGATACAACACATTAGCGCCCTTCACAATATCGTCATCCTCTGTCAATTCCGACGGCACGTGGCTCTTGCCATTAACACTCGGAAGAAAAATCATAGCTGTCGGCCCGAGATGGTTTACATATTTGGCATCATGACCTGCGCCGCTCAGCATTCTTTTTGAGGAATAATGGAGATTTTCTGCGCTTTTTTCAATGATATTGGTGATGTGTTTATCAAAATCAGTTTTACCCGTGTCCCACATTTCCTTTATATCTACTTCCACGCTTCTTTTTTGGCAAACTTCACGAATGCAGCTTTTTGCTTCCTGCACTGCTTCGCTTCGCTTCTGATCGTCAGCACTCCGGATATCAATTGTGAAAACAGCTGTACCCGGAATACAATTGACCGTGTCCGGCGAGACAGAAATTTTTCCCACTGTGACTGTTACCCCTGCTTGAACGGCTTTCGCCTCCAGGCGGGTCATAATTTCGGCAGCGGCCATCAGCGCATCTTTTCGTAAATGCATTGGCGTGGGTCCTGCGTGGTCCGCTTCTCCGGAAAGAGCCGCTTCCAGCCAACTAATTCCCTGTACGCCTTCTACGATTCCAATCTGTTTGTTTTCGTCTTCAAGAATCGGCCCCTGTTCAATATGAAGTTCCACAAAAGAGTGAAATTCCTTTAGCCTGTGCTCCTTTGTCCCGTGATAGCCGATCCTCTTTAGTTCATCCAAAAAGCTGAAGCCGTCACGATCCTGCCGGCTGTGGACGTAATCCTGGTCAAATACACCTGCTATTCCGCCGGACCCAAGCATGGGAGGCTCAAACCTGGCCCCTTCTTCGTTAGTAAAATTGACTATTTCGATTGGTCTCTCTGTGTCTACCCCATTATCATTTAAAGAATGGATTACTTCCAGGGCAAGCAGAACTCCAAGAACGCCATCAAACCGTCCTCCCTCGGGCTGGGAATCCAAATGAGAGCCGAGTACGACCGGAGGGAGCTCCTTCTTTCCTTCTCTTCGTCCATACATATTTCCAAAGTCGTCAATTTTTACTTTGAGTCCGGCTTCTTCGCACCAAGTTTTGAATATGTTTCTCATTTTTTGATCTTCATCGGAAAGTGCCAGTCGCCGCAGTCCATTTCCCGGTATCGCTCCTGTTTCTGAACTTTTGGCCAGCATTCGGAATAATCTTTCTTCATTAATCTTATTCAACGTCTCCATCTCATTATCACCTCTTGAGTTCTATAAACCGAGTTTGATGAAGAAATATCCCCATACTACAACAGATATTACCGTAAACAGAATCGAAATCTGGATCACTTGTTTATACTGCTTTTTAATTTTTTGGAGGCCGCCCTGCTGTTCCAACAGCTCCTGAATTGTTTGTTTGGCCATGCTTGTATTTTTCATTTCCGTATAATAATTCAATTCATGCGTATTCGGCTTCGTTAAAAGAGCTGTGATAATAAGGGAAATAATCGAGACTACAAGTGCCAGCATCAGTTCATCTATTCCAGTCGGCAGGATCATTACCCCCGCCCTTATAAGTTCCCCAAATACGATAAACGATGCTGTCCCCGAGACCATACTAATAGAAGCAGCCTTACTGTTCATTTTTTTCCATTCGAAGGAAGCTACTATAGTTGGCAGCCAGCCAACCGCAAAAATGGAACCAGCATAGATAGAAATCCAGTAAATAGCAGATGGCTGTGCAATAGCAATGGCACAAATGACCACTGCTACAATAAGCTGGCCGATTCTCGCCGCATTAAGACTCTGCTTTTCATTAAGTTTTTTCTCAAAGAGTCTTTCATACAAATCTCTGGATAAAGCAAAACCTACCAGCACAAACAGCGTGGACGCTGTGGACATAATGGAAGCCATGAGAGCCGCGAGCCCTATTCCGGCAATTGCCGGCGGAGTATACTCCATGAACCCGACGATCATCGCGTTGTCTGTAGGAGTGATGTTTGGTTCAAGCACTTGCATACCGCCAGCTGCAATAAAGACCGTCAGCTGCATGAAAGGGGCAAAAAACACTCCAATGATAGCAGCTTTCAAAATAACAAAATCATTTTTCGCCGGAAATACCCGGGACACCAGCGCTGGCATGCATGTAAAAAATAGAATCCAGACAAGGAACTGTGAAATAGACCACCCTATAGACCGTTCTTCTGTACCACCGATCGTCCAGTAGTTCGGCAAGGTTTCCGCCAGACCTCTCATCTGCTCAAACCCGGCCTGACCGATAATTAATGGGGCAATAATGACAGAGATGGCAAGCATCGTGAAAAACATGAGCGTATCAGTCACTACCACCCCGTACATGCCTCCAAAGGCGGTGAAAGCGATCAATGCCACTGTGAAAAGCATGATAAGTACTTGGAAGTTGATGCCGGTAATCTCACTGAGCACCAGGCCTGCCCCGATGAACTGGATTACTCCGTACCCAATTAGACCAACGATCATAATAATAATAGCAATAACACTAACCCACTTGCTGTTGAACCGTTTATCAAAAAAGTCTGGCATCGTCTTACATTTTAAAGCCTTCATCTTTCTTCCAACATAGACAACGGCCAGCAAGGTGCCGATCCAGGCGCCAAAAGATCCGAGTGCCGCAATAACCAGCGGCCCTTCTGCATACGATTGCCCAGCTATTCCCAACAGGGTCGCAGCACTAAGATACGTGGCGGCCAGAGTGCCAACAATTAATACCGTTGATCCTCTACCCCCCATCGTGTAAAAATCATCGCTGTTTTTAACGCGACGGGAAATCAGTGCTCCAACGACCACGTAAAGTAATAACACCAATACAAATATAGTTACTGCCATCTGTAATCCTCCTGCTAGTAATTGTTGTTATTTTCTTTCTTTTCAGCTTCAGCTGTTGTTTCTTCCTCTTCTTTCTTTTCCATATCTCTGATGACAGGAAGATACTGCTTTCTTAAAATGGCAATTACAACAATTGAAGAAACCACCGTTACCAGCGTGGCATTTATAAATAATATCAAGACTTCAACATTCATTATTCCACCTCCTTATAAAAGACTACCACACCTATTGAAGGCCTCCGATAGATAGATATTTCGTTTCGACGTAAGGTTCTATACCTTCAGATCCGCCTTCGCGTCCCATACCGCTTTCTTTCATACCTCCGAACGGTACATGAGCAGCAGATGGTGCGCCGTCGTTCCAGCCGAGAATTCCAAACTTCAGATGCTCGTGAAAATAGATACCGGTACGGTAATCATTGGTGAAAAAATAAGCGGCCAAACCGAATGGGGTGTTATTAGCAATGCCCACCGCTTCCGTATTTTCGCGGAAGGTAGTTACTGGAATCACGGGGCCAAACGTTTCTTCCTGCATAATATTCATCTTTTCTTCCACGTTTTCAAGAATGGTTGGTTGGACAAAATAATAACCTTTTTCGTCGTTTTTGTCATATTGATGACCGTATAGAAGATGTGCCCCTTTCTTAAGAGCATCTTCGATCTGGCTGCGGATTTTCTTATAGCCTTCCTCATTAATTACGGGGCCAATGTCTGTATTTCTATCAAGGCCGTTCCCAACCTTCAATTGCTTCACCCGGGAAACCAGCTGTTCCTTAAATTCAGGGGCCACTGCCTCATGAACAAGCACGCGGTTCGCGCAGATACACGTTTGACCAGCATTGCGAAACTTTGAAGCAAGTGTCTGCTCCACCGCGAACTCAATATCGGCATCCTTTGCTACTATCAGCGGAGCATGACCGCCGAGTTCCATGGAAATATGTTTCATTGTGTCCGCACTATTCTTCATCAAAAGTTTGCCTACCGGCGTTGAACCGGTAAAGGTAATTTTGCGAACGAGACCGCTGTTGGTGAATACAGGGCCCACGTTTTCGCCGTAGCCATTCACGTACTGCACTGCTCCCTCTGGAATTCCCGCTTTATGCGCCAGCTCCACCAGTTTAATTGTAGTGAGCGGTGTTTCTTCAGACGGCTTTACTACAAACGTGCAGCCTGCCGCGAGCGCCGGGGCAGCTTTTCTGGTCATCATTGCTGCCGGAAAGTTCCATGGAGTGATCGCAGCCACAAGCCCAATAGGTTCTTTTGTCACCACGAGTCTTTTCGTTTCTGTATGAGAAGGTACCGTTCGGCCGTAAACCCGTTTTGCTTCCTCTGCATACCACTCAATATAGCTTACCGCGTAGGTAACTTCTCCGAGGGATTCTTTTAATGGTTTGCCGCTTTCCAGCGTCATTACTTCCGCAAGCTCCTCTGCATGGTTTCGAACCTTTTCCGCCCATTCTTTCAATAGCGCAGAACGATCGTGGGCATTCTTTTTTGACCAGGTTTTAAACGTTTCGTCTCCCTTTTTGAGGATATTTTCTATATCGTTTCCCGGTGTAACGGTGACTTCCTCCACCACTTCTCCGGTAGCCGGATTCTTCACTTTGATAGTCTCACCCATACGTTTTACCCCTTTTTATATTATTTTGCCGCTGCGTCAAACGCCTGGTTAAGAATAGCCATACCCTCTTTTAATTCTTCGTCTGTAATCACAAGCGGGGTAAGAAACCGTATCACATTTCCTTTTATACCTGCAGAGAGCAGCAGCAATCCGTTGTTATTCGCATAGGAGGTGATCGCCCCTGTTCTTGCTTTATCTGGTCGGCCTTCTGCATCAACGATTTCTACGGCGACCATCGCCCCAAGCCGGCGGATATCCCCGAGGAAGCTGTGACGGTCTTTTAAATCTTTTAATTTATCCTCCAGCACGGCTCCGATATATTCAGCTCTTTCATTTAGGTTTTCTTCTTCTAAAATATCGATTACTGCCAGGGCTGCTTCACATGCCACCGGATTCCCTGCAAATGTGCCTCCAAGCTCTCCCGGAGACGATACATCCATAATTTCAGCTTTCCCTACCACTGCACTAAGTGGCATTCCAGCTGCCAAAGATTTCGACAACGTCATAACGTCTGGTTCAATATCGAAATGTTCGCTCGCAAAAAGTCTTCCTGTTCGGCAGAAACCGGTTTGAATTTCATCGGCAATGAAGACAATCCCATGCGTATCACAGAATTGACGCACTTCTGAGACAAAGCGTTTGGGTGGAATCAAAAATCCGCCTTCGCCCTGTACCGGTTCCATAATTATACACGCCACCATTTCCGGATCGATTGTAGTGACAAAAAATTCTTTGAACCGGGTGATGCTGAAATCGATGTACTCCTCATCCGTCATTTGTGCCGGCTTATCCGACATGTACGGCATAGGGGCCTGGTACACTTCCGGAGTGAAAGGGCCAAAGTTAAATTTATATGGCTTCACTTTGCTTGTCATTCCCATAGTCAAATTTGTCCGTCCATGGAAGCCACGTTCAAAGGAAACAACGGCCTGACGCTTTGTATATTTCCTTGCTACTTTCACCGCGTTCTCTACGGCTTCTGCTCCGGAGTTAAAAAGCATTGCCATTTTATCGAAAGAACCAGGCGTTATTTTGCATAATTTTTCCGCCAGGTTGATGTAACTGTCATACATAATGACATTAAATCCCGGGTGTATATAACGATCAACCTGATTTTTAATGGCTTCTGTAACCTTAGGATGGCTGTGACCGACATTTAATGTTCCGATCGCTCCGGCAAAATCAATCCATTTTCGGCCTTCATTGTCTACAAGTTCTGCCCCTTTTGCATAGTCGGCTATATTGACGTTTCCATTTCCTATTCCTTTAGGTATATATTTTTTTCTTTTTCTCTGTAAATCATCTTTTGTAATCGCTTTATCATTCATTAAAACACCCTCCTTTGAATTTATAAATAATTATGATAATTTTCTGATACAATTAAAAGAACCAGTTTTTTAAAAAAATATGGGACCAGATAAACTTCAGGAGGGGTCTTATTTGTTTTTCCAAATCAATAAAGGGAGCGGTTATTCTGCTGTCTACAAACAAATCTACACCCGTCTTAAACTCCTTATCCTTGAAGACGCGCTTTCGAAGCATGAAAAACTGCCTTCTAAACGAAAACTTGCGCAGGATCTCGAAGTAAGCGTAAATTCGGTGGCGCATGCCTACGAACAGTTGTTAGCGGAAGGGTACATATACAGCATAGAACGAAAGGGGTATATCGTAGAGGATATCGGACGTTATATAAAAAAAGGAGAAGAAGCGGATCCATTTCCGGAAGAGCTTAAAGAAAAAAATAATCACGAAAGCTTTACACCGGAATTTACTTTTTCGCACATCACAACAGACGCGAACCATTTCCCGTTCAAAAAGTGGAGAAAATACCAGCAAAAGGTTGTGGAAGACCACCGGCAGCAGCTCTCTCTTCTTCCGGACTTCCAGGGCCCTTATGAAGTCCGTGAATCAATTGCCACCCTGATCGCTCTCACACGCGGGGTGCGCTGCCGCCCGGAGCAAATCATTATTGGCTCAGGCACACAGCCGCTGATTCATAAGCTTATGTCTCTGCAGCCAACAAATACGCCTATAGCGGTAGAAAACCCCGGCTATCAGCGTTTTTATCACTTGTTAAATAATATGGGATTTCCAGTAACACCTGTAAACGTTGATGAACACGGCCTTTCTATTCGCAGCCTCGAAAAAAGCGGAGCCCAGTGGACTTTCGTTACCCCTTCCCATCAATTCCCTACTGGAACGATTATGCCCATCAACCGAAGAATCGAACTGTTGAATTGGGCAGCCGCCTCCCCGGGCCGTTACATTATAGAAGATGATTATGATAGTGAATTCAAATACGAGACAGATCACATTCCTTCCCTTCAGAGTCTGGACCGGAACCGCCAGGTTGTTTATACCGGTACATTTTCCAAAACCCTTCTGCCAAGTCTGAGGATCAGTTATATAGTTCTTCCGCCAGAATTACTGAAGGATTACCGCAAGGCGTACAGTGATTGGATCGACGGTCCTTCTGCCCTCAGCCTGTGGACTCTAAAGTATTTTATTGATGAAAGAGAATACGGGAAACATGTTAAACGAATGAATACTTATTATAAAACAAAACGGGCACTCCTTGTTCGAGAGCTGCAGCAAACATTTAAAGGAAAGATAGCCATTTATGATATTCCAGCCGGCCTTCATTTTCTTATGGACATTAAGACCGGCCTCTCCTATCAGGAGATCGAAGAGCGGGCAAAAGAAAAAAAGCTAGAATTATATACGCTTCGCCGTTTTATCCTTTCGGAGGATGAACTGCTTCTCAATAACCAGAAAAAACTCATTATCGGATTCGCTAACTTAGAGGATGATTACATGCGAAAGGCGGTTCAGCGTCTAGCATCAATTTTTTTATAAACTGGGGAGATACCTCCATGAGCAAAATATTTGGAAAGATTACAGGTATTGTATTGAGAATCACAATAAATACCTCTCCATCGTCTCGTTTTAACTATTTCCGATAGGGCTTCTGCAAACACCAACAGAAAGGCCCTTGCGATTTATAATTTTCTTCAGGTTCACCACTGCATGCCCTTGATAAACCTGGTTCATAATTTTTTCTATCGCTTCCTCTTCTTGTTTACTTACAGTTTGTTTTGTAAGCATTTTTTCAAACCAATGCTTAATTTCTCCAGGCCTGACGTTCCCGGCAATGGAAGAAAGACGATCGTATCCTAATCTTAATTTGTCTTCTAAATCCACTTCTCCTCCTGCATAAAAGTAAAAATCTTTTCGTTGTAGTTCTTTTTTTAACCGTCCAACTTTTTCTTTATTTCCGGCTTCCTTTATACCTACTATTAGATCGGCCTTGCTTAATTGAATAATACTATTTTCTGACAAATCAAATCCCGTTCTGTTTGGATTATTATATAGAATCGCAGGTTTTTTACTCAGATGGATGAGCCTTTTTGTATAAATGATTGCTTCTTCCTGCGTCGGCATCACGTAAGGAGGGTACCCAAGCATAATGCCCGATAACTCTGTAAGACCTATCTTTTCCGCCAGCTTTTCTGCTTCTTTTTGTCTGGTTGAAGCCACACCGAAGATAACCTCCATCTTCCTGAGCAACTCTTCTTCAAGTTCCAAAGCACGTACCAGTTCAAACTTTTCCTGGAGGCTCAGGCTGTGCTGTTCTCCAGTAGTTCCTGAGACAAGAACGGATTTCACTCCTTGGTCATGCAAGTCTTTTATGTGGCTTATTGTTCCTTGAATATTTAAGGATTCATCTTCATGAAAAGCGGTGGGCACAGCAACATGAAATTTTTCTGTCAGCATTTCATTCTCTCCCTTTTTTAATAACGCCGATTGTAAAATTAAGCTAGACAACGAAAAAAATCACTCGTGATACACTCAAGATGAATTTCCGACCAAA
>NZ_JBQLIA010000015.1:0-72841 GCF_056034345.1 Marinococcus sp. LNSP9103-4
CGACCACAGCCCGGTGGAATTCCGGACGGTGGCCGCATAGGTGTTTTTTCTTGTCTCATTTCGCTGGGTCAGTTCAGAACGATGCAGCTTTTTATTTTTATACCCGGGTTTCGTGCAGAAAAACACCCTTAAGCGTCGCTGAAGGCTTTTTCGCGTTTTTGTTCATGCTTGTATAAAGACGGGGAAGCTGGAGCTGTCTCTTTTTCCATGTGCCCGTCTTCTTCGAGCTCTTCCATAAGGGTGTTGAAGGCACCACGCTGCCCGGCCGTTTCGGAGATAGCACGGAGGTAGCTGAAGCACTGGTTCTGGTCATAATCGAACGTCATCTTGCCTTCAAAGTTCCGGGCGATGCTTTCGGCATAATGCCAGCACACGCCTGCTGCTTCGCCCTCAAGAGAATCCGCTAACAGATGAAGAGACTCAAGCACGCGATTGGTAATTTTAATATCCTTTTTAGCGGCCTCTGCAATAGGAGAAAAGGCAGCGTACACATAATAGGCGAAAGTACTTTCCTTCATCACGACCCTTACCTCGTCCTTAGCATCAACGAGATACGGTCTGTGGACGGCAGTACCGGAAATGGCTCTGATTAAATCAGCGAGCTGATAAATAGCATCCTCCGCGGTGGAGGGCTCATTGTTTCCGATAGCTTTTAAGGCAATTTCCGTTAATTTCCGTACACTGAAATTCATATCCTGCATCTCTGTTTTTTTATGGCCGATAAACAAAAACTGCAGATACGTCTGTTCATTTACAGGAGTGTCCGGCGTCTCGTCGTAACGCTGATAGGAAAACAGCGTATCACCTTCTAGCAGGTAATCGCCGACCCTTCGTTCAAGATACACGACCAGACCGTCCTTCTCCGCCTGCGTGATCAGCCCTTTAAAATCGACGAGCTGCAAAAATCCTCCAGAGGAACTGACAATGGAATAAACCGGTGAATCCTGAGGGAGACGGTATTCCTTTTCCGGAAACGGGCGGTGTTCTTGTAAATCCTGTTCATTTGTAGCAGTAATGGTTTTCTGCGAGCGTTCATTCAGATTATTGGTGAGATTAGCGACCTGCATCCATTTGGCAGCATGATTAATAAATAAAATAAAATTGATTGCAGATATTGAAGCGGCAGTAATCCCGAGCACCGGAAAAATAACATATTCATTAATAGAAGAATTCAGCATAAAAAAGCCTATAAGAATATAAAAATAAGATAAAGTAAAAATACCAATGGCGTGCAGCGTCCGGCGGTCCGCAATAAAGCTAAACAAAATGCGTGGCGTGAACTGGCCGGAAAAGCTGGTTAAAACGATTAAAATCATATTAAATGTAAATGCATGGATCATTAACACGCCGTAGGCAAGCGTACTGTAAATCATTTCTGTTAATGCGTAATCGGCGGTGAAAAAAGAACCCATAGGCAGTGCCGGCTGAAGACCGAACTCAATACCGTAGGCAGCAAAAGCTGCCACTACTGCAAGCAAAATGTAGATCATTGGCAGCGGCCATAAGCTTGAACGGAGTTCATACCACCGCTGATTTTTGGACATGCTTTGTATTTTTTTGATGAATTTAGGCGTGAAGCGTTGCATGGCTGCCTCCTTTCTTTTCAGTCGTAGTGAAATTTAAAGCTATTCGGTCCGTGGGTAGGCATTTAATGCGGCCAGCTGGCTGTTCCGGACAACCCGAACTTCACAGGCTGCCCTGGCAGCTACGGTCCGCGATCTCCTGCCGCGCAAGAGGCGCTCGAAAGCAGGCCCTCCGGTTTCTCCTATGAGAATCAAATCGGCGCTGTACGTAAGACAGAGGTGACGGGCCAGTCGTTTTTCCGGAACGCCGGCATCAACCACTGTCTCCACATCCGTAACGCCTTTAAGCTCCGCCTCTTCTTTGTAAGTTTGAAGATGATAAGCGGCCTTTTCTTTTAAGTGGCGGACGCCTTTAGGGTCGATGCGCTCCAGGTTCGCATACCGGTGTTCGTCGAAAACAAAAGCAAGTACTAAAGATGCTTTGTGTTCAAGAGCCATAGCGCAGGCTTCCTCAAAAGCATCGTAGGAAGGGGTTTCCAGGATATCCAGACCAACCAGTATCCGCTTGTAACGGCTCATAGCATTCTTCCTTTCTATAGACGAATTTTGACAATAAAAAAAGCCAGAAAAAGAAAAGTCTCTTTTTCTGGCTTATGTTCAAGGGCTTTATTATCCCAACATTGCTGCCATCATCGAATATTTGGTGAATCAATATTGTTTTTGGTATTTCGGAAAGAAAGAAAAGCAAAGCGGGAGTCGGCGGCGGTAGAAAAGGCTCTGCTTTTATAGAAATCAGAACCTCTTGGGAAAAGAAAACCGTCTCATAAAAAAACCACAAAGGAGGAAACCCTCTTTTGTGGCTTATGCTTTAGCTTTATATCTAAGCATTACTGCCGTATCGATTTATTTTAATGAAATAACCAAATAAGATCTTATCATAATATTAATATAACCGGAAGTGGAAAGGTTAAAACATCTTTTTAGACAGTGGTATTGCTTGCAGATAAATGCGTCGAGCAGGTACACTGTCAAAGAAGAGATCACGGTTGGGGGAGTTTATCATAAAACTATCTTGGAAAAAAGCAGGAATAATTGCAGGAACGAGCCTTCTCATTATACCAGGCGTGCTCGCGCTGCTGCACTTCTTTACGCCGTTCAGCCTGGGAAAGAACACGACGGAGGACGGCATTGTACTGAAAGAGCCAAAGGAAGCGACAGAAGATGTTTCCGGTATACATACAGAAGTAAGCACCCATATACAGCAGTCTCACAGGTATTGGAACGAACGTACCGGCTACGGAGCCATTGATAATGCGACGGCGGACGACTTCGGTGATATCAGCATTCGAATTGAAGATACTGAGGAAGTACTAAACAAAATCGAAGACCCGGAGCTGCGTAAGGATTTCAATAATGCTATTCGCTGGCAGCGGGTGATTGAAGAAAACCCTGAAAAGGAAAGCGTTCAGGAGGCAGCCCGCTGGACGCACCGCATTTATCATGACCTGGATGAATACGTTAACGATTATGACGAGGCCCCGTTGTTCGGCGCTACTCATTTTGACAATGGAAGCATTTCCGAAAGCGATAAAGTACTTGAACAGGTGAACCGTATTTCCGAAGATTGAAGACAAAAAGAAGGATGCCGTGTCAGGCGTCCTTCTTTTTGCTTATCGGAAAAGGAGTTTAATTCAGGTTTCGATTGGTCCATTCGCGGGGAAAATTTTTTCAATGGGCATTTATCTAAATTCGGAAATTGTCACTAAAGGCATAAATAAATTTTTGGGTACAGTATTTAAGAATGAAATGTATAATAATATAGTTTGTTTTTATTCTCACTTAGGAGGATTTTACGCGTATGGATTACAGCCATGAAGAGCTTGTGCATCGTTTAGAAGAAAAAGCATCTCTTGTGAATGAGGGAAGCGCAGAATTAGTCGCAAAAGGTATACCATTTTTAGAAGATAAAGAAGGTCTTGATCCAAGAGTGAAACAATTTCTGGAGCAGGAATCTGAGCCAGGACTGAGACGTCCAATGACGCACGATGACCTTGAAATTATTCGAAGCCGCAAAGAAAAAGAGAATCGGGACTTGAGCTCGAATATTCGTACAGAAACAAAGCTTGTTTCTTTAGAAGGCCGTGACTTAGAGCTGAAAGTATATAACCGGTCAAATAACACGAAACCGATGCTCGTTTATTTTCACGGCGGAGGCTTCTTTGAACGTGACGAGAGAGTAATGGACAATATATGCAAACTGCTGGCTGAAAAGGCGGAGGCTGTAGTAGTCGCAGTCGAATACCGGCTCGCACCGGAGCACAAATATGCAGAAGGGCTGAATGACTGCTTCGACAGCGTGCGCTATATATGTGACCATCGTGATGAATTCGGTGCAGATACGGAGCGTGTTGGTCTGGTGGGCGACAGTGTCGGAGCGAATCTGGCGCTTGGCGTCTATCATTTAAGTCGTGAAAAATCCTGGAAGATTTGCTATATGAGCTTATTGGCTCCTTTATTGGATTTATCCGATGTGTCCGGCGGAACCCGGAAAATGGAACAGTACAATCCAGGCGCAGATAGAGAGCTTGTACGCCAGGAGCTTGTGACCATGCGGGAGTCGCTTTCATTTATTCAGTCGCTGTATGTCACAGACCTTGAAGAGCTCGATCAGCCACTTGTATCCCCGTTGCGTAATAAAGAAAATGTTACTTATCCTCCGATGATGATTGTGACGGCTGAATTTGATTTTCTTCGGACGCAGGGAGAGGAATTCATGAGAAAGCTCCAGAAACAGGAGAGCTCAGTACGCTATATTGAATATAAAGGGATGGCTCATACGTTTTTAAAGAAGCTGGGCTATTACCCACAGGCTGCCGATTCCATTCGGGAAACGGCTGTTCACTTCCGGGAAATGCTTCAAAACAATACGCAAAGCAATTAAAAAATAGGGCCGGCAGCCAAGCCGGCCCTATTTTTTAATCGTTATTGACTACGGGCAGCGGGACTGTGGAAAAACTTGCGGCAAAATCCACTAAAATATTCTCGTATTCAGGGATGGAGCTCGTGTAAACAAGTTCATTGTCTCCATGCCAGTTGTAGCCGACAGGCCCGAATTCAACAGCCGGAATGCCGTAAACCGTAAAGTACTGTCCATCCGATGATCCGTGCTGACCGAAAATATTCACCTTCTCGAGCTGGGTATGGCGGGTGATGGAATCGGATAACGCTTTAACATAAGGATTATCAACTTCCGTATTTACGGGGTCGTTGCAGATATGCACAGACACTTCATCATCGGATAGACTGTTAATCTGCTGTAAAATATCCTCCGGCAGCTGGTCCGGCAGGTAACGGATATCAAGCGAAAATTCGCATTTGGACGGAACCTTGTTGTAAACGGTGCCGGCCTGGATTTTGGCCAGGTTAATAGAAGGCTGGGCGTATAACTCTGAGCGCTCCTTGGAAAAAGGGAGCTGCTTAATGCGCTCATAGAGCGCAAATGCTTTTTCGATCGCGTTCTCTCCTTCCCAGGGACGGCTTCCATGTGTGGAGGAGCCGGTGACAGTAATATCCAGCTGCAGAACACCTTTGGACTGAATAGCGATCCCCAGGCCGGTAGGCTCTCCGCAGATAACAAAGTCTCCCTTATGGCCGGTATCAACTAAATAACCGGTACCGTTACGGCCGCCGGTTTCCTCATCGGGAACAATTTGCAGCTGTACTTTGCAGCCCGCCGGAATTTTTTTCAGGCGTACCATCGCAGACATCATAGCCGCAAGCCCGGCTTTCATGTCTGCCGAACCGCGGCCGTAAAGCTTCGCGTCTTTTTCGTAGGGAGCAAACTGCTCTTCTTTGCCTTTGACGACGTCCAGGTGCCCGTTAAAAATCAGGGTTTGACTTCCGCTTCCGACTTCGCATACGAGCATGGAATGCCCGTTATTTTCATGCTTTTGGACCGCAAGGCCCCGGTCTTCCATCCACTTTTTGCAAAATTCCATTGCTTCATTAACGCCGGACAGACTCGACGTATTATAGCTGATTAATGCTTTTAAAAGAGGAATCGTTTCATTCACTCTGAGCCTCCTCGCGAAAATTTGTTATTATATTGAAAAAAGGTGGGATTGTTCACACGGTAGATGAGGTCTCATCCGGTGCTGTATGAATTCCTTTGTTTTTATCAATTTTTACGACCCGGTCAAACCGTGCAAGCTCGATGTTTTCTTTGTCATTCAGCCATTCCGGATGAAGCTCTTTGCCTGCGGCCAACGCGATGTAGGCTGAAGGAATATTTGCTCCGGCAGCGTGGGAGAGGGCGTATCCGCCTCCAAATCTTGGATTAATATCAATCACATAGTAGTCGTGGCCATCATAAAACACATCAGTATTAATGTAGCCGATATGCTTCAAGTTTTCTCCAATCTTTCTGCCTACTTCCATCAGTGCTTCGTCTTTTACTGATATCGCTTTATCCACGTCGCCTCCGCGCATTTCGAGCTGTTTCAGGGCCAGAGTGGTTAAATAATTTCCTTCCAAGTCATTAACGATGTCAACACTGTATTTTTCTCCATCCACGACCTGCTGAATCACGATGTTGTCTTCGGGGTCATGAATGGAATCATCAGCGATCGGACTGTTTTTGACCGCATCTACCGCCTGCTTGTAGGCAAACTGCATATCTTCAACAGAGGATACAATGTTAATGCCGACCGAAGCCGAGCCGTTGCGCGGTTTAACAATCAGCGGCCAGGTCACCTTCTGGTTTTCAATTCCTTTCGCTGCTTCCTCCACCGTCAGGTAGGAAATTGGCGCCGCGACACCGAATCTGCCAAGGAGTTCCCGATATTGATGCTTGTCTCTCATCGCCTGTACGGTGGAAACTTCGGGTGTAAAAACTCTTACTCCCAACTGCTCAAGTTCATGACGGGATTGGGCAAATTTGGTGATTTCCCAGTCGTTTAATGGAATGAGCATTTTAATTCCTTCATCTTCACAGATCGAAAGGATCGTGTCCAGGTAGTTTTCATCCGTCTGGTGCGGCGTAACATAGGATCTGTCTGCCTGCTGGATCGCTGGGGCTCCAGGGTCCGGATCAGTGACAATGACTGTCCCTTCAATATTTAAGCCGTTCATCGCCTCCTGGAAAAACTGAACAAAATCTATTCGGCGTGCTGCCGAGGTTAATAATATATTCATGGCGGAACCTCCATTTTTAGATATATAGTTTACAGCCTTAACAGCTAATAAAATTTCTGCCGGCAGCGTGTAAAGAAAAATTATTGTTTTTCTAACTTTTTCCATAAGCATAAAAAAGAGCCGAAAAGGCACTGGTACCTTTCCGGCTCATGTTTTGCTTTATTTCAAAACATTGCTGCCACCAATAATGAGTGTTTGACTAATGTCACTTATACCTTATTCATTTCCGCCCTAAACGTTTCGTTTTATAGAAGAGCTCATAAACCGGACTGAAGAACCAATATACCTGCGGACTATCTCTTTTTTTCCGGCTCCAATGCCAGTACCATATAGCCTTTATCTGCACGAAAATTCCAATCGGTGAAAACGTCTGTGATTTTTCTCTGCAGCACGGGCTCCATATGTTCTTCCTGAAACAGCCGCCGTTCCATTGGCCGTTTGGCAATTTTCAGCTGCTCTTCAAAGCCCGCGTGAATGAGTTCTTTCTCAATTTCGACGAACACACCAGAGCGGTAAACGATAACTGAGCGTTCATCAATCCAATAAGCCTTCGTGTAGTCGGGCTCTTTTTGGCCTTTAATACTCAGATTCACGATCTTTCTTTCAAAGGCCTTTTGACTGAGTTCTCCCGGCCACGGCATCTTTTTTGGCGGTTCTTCATCCATTATGGCCCAGATCATACCGCTGTGTTCTTTTAAATTCCAGTCAAAGTACCATTCTTTAATTGTTCCATTTATCATATCTTCAATATCTGTCTGAATTCGGGGACAAAATTCAGACATAATAAATTCTCTTGATTTCGCAATACGCTGTTCTTCATTTTGCTGCAATAAAATATTTTCCATAGGTCCTAAAAAATCTTTCACATACATAATTAAAAATGGCCGCTTAAATGAAACATGAATATTGATTGGGCCTTTTCCAAAATGATCCCTCAACGCTTTGCCGGTGTAGGCTGCAATCATTTGGGCTTCAGTTTGTTGATATTCCATAAAGTCTCCTTTTTTAAGAAGCGGGGTTTTTCTTAACTGATTACTATTATACTATCAAATGAGCTTTTTATATACAGAGTTTCTATTTATTGAGACTAAAAGGCTACAACCAGAGGCCTTTTAAAATTTTGTATGTAAGAAAATACCTTTGTTTACCCGTTAATTATCATTTTGTTAAACAAAAAAATTGAAAAGTGTAAAATTTGTATGAGGAGCAGGTTAGTTCCAAAAAAATCGTTAAATTGATTCATTTTAATCCACAGGGCCACGGTTTTAATCGTTCTCTTTTACTTTGAAGGGGGAGGAGCGTATCATAATAGATGGAAGGCACATAGAATGGTGGCTTCTCCATAGAAAAAGCTCTTCCTACGCCGGCAGGAAGGGTTTTTTATGTTTTATGGGGGACTGAAGAGAATGATTTCCGGGACCATTTATAAAAGACGCTGCTTCTTATTTGATATGCTGAAAATAATACGTTTTGATTGTCGTCTGGAAAGGTAAACATAACACAGGCAATAACTAAATAGCATCGGCAGTAACAGACAGTTACAGCTGTTCTGTAAGCCAGGAAAAGATATGCTCTTTTTCTGGCTTTTTTATTGCTTAAAAAGCAGAAGCGGCCCCGTGGCGATCAATTAATAAACGAAAGGAGAGGGAGCATAGCGCCAGAAACCTGTTTCAGGAATTTTTATTATTTATCAGGCATCCAGTGCTTATGAAAGCTATCGTATTTAGAGAAAGGACGTACACATGTGAAAAAAATAAAGCCATACATCTCGGATTTGATGACCGAATTTAAAGAAGATAATGTGCCTTTACTTGCCGCCGCCCAGGCGTATTATTATATTCTTTCCATTTTTCCGCTGCTTATTTTCGCGTTGACGATTCTGCCGTTATTAAATTTGAATCCTAACTCCGTAGTCAGCTTTATAGGCACTGTCGCACCGTCGGATACTGCTTCGTTGTTTGAGGAAAATATTACAACCCTGGTACAGGAGCCGCGTGGTATTTTATTTGTAGTCAGTCTGCTCGGCGCACTCTGGTCCGCCTCCAATGGCATAAATGCGTTTATTAAATCCTCCAATGAAGCTTACGACGTAGAGGAGACACGCTCCTTTATCAAGGTACGTTTGATTGCCATTGCGCTCACGATCTGTATGATCCTGACCATCGTAGTGGCCCTGGTGCTTCCGATATTCGGGGATGTCCTGATTTCGATGATCAGCTCTGTTCTTGGTCTCCCGGCGCAGACAGAGATTTTATTTCAGGTGCTCCGTTGGGTGATTGCTGTGACCGTTATGACACTCATGCTTTTGCTGTTGTACCGGTTCGCGCCGAATCAAACTTTAAAGTGGAAGGAAATACTGGTAGGATCCATAACCGCTGCGCTTTTGTGGCAGATCGTATCACTCGGCTTTTCCTTTTACGTCAGCAACTTTGGAAACTATTCGGCTACCTACGGCAGCCTCGGTGGTGTTATTATTCTGCTGCTCTGGTTTTTCCTGACTGGTCTCGTACTCATGATCGGAGCGGAGTTGAACGTGATTTTTCACCGCAGAAAAAATGGTACGGTACGAAAAAGCAGAGAGCAAAAAACTGCCCCAAGCAGGGAAACCAGCTCATGATTGCAAATGAATACTAAAAAAACGATCCCAATCGGGGTCGTTTTTTAGTATGAGACTGCATTTACTTTAAAATCCTGCTGTCCAGCCGCCGTCTGCGGTCAATACTGTGCCGTTGATAAAACCTGCATCATCAGAAGCTAAAAACAATGCTGCGTTCGCAATTTCTTCGGCCTGACCGACACGCGGAATAAGGGACTGGGTTTTCTGGGTCCGGGAAGCGCCGAATTCATTCATATCCTTCATTGTAGAGCCAATGTTGGTTTGTACTGCCCCTGGGGCGATGGCGTTGCAGCGAATGCCTTTGTCTGCATACATAAAGCCCGTATTTTTAGTCAGACCGACGACGGCATGCTTTGAAGCTGTATAGGCTGCTCCGGCATGAGCGCCGTTCAATCCGCCGGTCGAGGCGGTATTAATAATAACACCCCGTTCTTTTTCCAGGAAGATAGGAAGCGCGTAACGAATAGCACGCATGACGCTTTTCGTATTAATATCAAACAGCAGGTCCCACTTTTCGTCACTGATATCTCCGGCAGCCTCCATGCCGTCCATAATACCTGCGTTGTTGACCAGAATATCCAGAGTGTCGTAAACGCTGACGGCTGTATCAATCATATTTTGAATATCCTCAGTACTGGTTACATCCACTTCCACTGCCTGGGCGGTACCGCCGTTTGAAGTAATCGATGCCGCCACCTCCTCGGCTCCCTGCTTATTCACGTCTGCTACAATCACCTTTGCCCCTTCAGCAGCGAAGCGCTCAGCGATTGCTTTTCCCATTCCCGATGCGGCGCCAGTTACTATTGCCGTTTTTGCCTGTAATTTCATGACTTTACCCCCCCAATATTAATGTATTCGCTTACAAATTGATTGTTTATTCAACATCTGTTCAATAACTTGACTCTGTTTGTAGTATAATAGATGCAGGTCTTTAACTACAATCGTCAAAACAAGCATGTAATGTTGATTAGTAAACAAATGACGGTTTTTTTGTTAATAAATTTAAAATAAAAGAAGGGAGGAGGTGGCTTATGAAATCATTCTCTGAGACTACAGACCGAAGAGTGAAAAAATCAAAAAAAGCAATGCAGCAGTCTCTTCTGGAATGGATGGAGGAAAAGGCCTTTGCATCCATTACGGTTACAAATGTTGTGGAAAGGGCTGATGTTAACCGGGGAACGTTCTATAAACACTACGACTACAAAGAACAGCTCCTCGAAGAAATCATGGACGAGGTCACCGATGATTTAAAAGAAGCGTTCCGGAAGCCTTACAAAAATAAAGCAATGCTCGAGCTGCCAAAATTAACGGTGTCTTCAGTGAAAATATTCGAGCATGTACTGAAGCATAGGCGCTTTTACACTCTCGTCCTTACATCAAATACACTTGCGGGTTTCCAGCATAAATTAGCCTCCGTTCTCCAGGAGCTGGTTCTTGGGGACCTTTTACACGAGGCAGAAGATGACGGGATCGACCGGGCATTGCAGGCCGGCTATCATTCTCACGCCATTTTCGGAATGATTGTCGAATGGGTCCGCGGCGGATTTGAGCACCAGCCGGATTACATGTCTGAGCAGCTGTTATTAATACTCAGAAGTCGTCCGGCTGACATCGTTTTTAAAGCTTAAACCGAGCCCTGAAGTTCCTGTGGCTATGTTAATAGCGCGATAGCTGCCGGATTAAATCATTGACGAGATTTTCGAGCACAGCGATCCGTTTTTTCGTATGCATGACGGTCGGCACATGTGAAATCGCCGTTTTTAATGAAGTGGCCGCTTTAGAACCGGTAACGGTTACCGATTTAGGCACTCCCTGGAAGGTGTTCATACATAATTGATTAAACTTTTGCAGAAACTTTTGTGAAGCTTCTTCCTGGCTGGTCGCAATGTCGTGCGAGAGCACTATTTCTGATTTTTTATCGACAAACATACAGATCCACGGATGAATTGGAGTGCCGGCCGGAGAATTACCGAGGGTAAAGGAATCCACCTTGAATATCCCCCCATATAAATGAGTATTCCGCATAGGAAGCTTCTCTAAGGAAGAGTTATCCGGAATCTCGAAATATCCGGCAGCGGGTGGACCTTGACCGACGGTCTCGTCAGAAAACAATGGCTCCAGTCGCACATTATGAACTTTCTCGTAGGAATTTCGGAGTTCTCCCTCGTCGAAAACAGGAATCACATTCGTTTCTGCTCCGTTCAAGGCACGTGGATTTGATTCAAAATAGTCGAGCACCATCGGAACGAGCGGAAGTGCATGCAAAAAGACAAAAAGGTGGGGCGCTTGTAAAAACTGGGAACTCTTTCCAGGCGTCAACTGTCTGAATGTCGGCCAGCGATCATGGTCGTGGAAGGCGTAGCCGGTCTGAATGATCAACTGGTGATCGGGAGGCTCCAATTCCTCTATATAGTCAAATGAAAGAAACAGTGCTTCCAAATCATCGGCAGTCAACGAAGGATCGAAAAACTGTCTGTATAAAGCCCGTTCTCCTGTATCTCCGGTGTACAATGCCAACCCGTAGACCTCCTGTTCATCTCCGAGCACACTGGCAATAAAGCGTTCCCCGGTCTCCGGCAGGGTGAAACCGAAGAGATCGGCGGAGGCAATATTTCTCCATGGAGCTTCCCAATAGAATTCCCTTGCTTCATCAAACAGGTCTGCCCATTCTCCTAACGTGGCAAGGTCGTTCTCCTTTACGCCGGGAAGAGGAACAAACTTGTCCCAATCCGATTCATCCGAAGTGCCGAAATTTTCAACGAAGTAAAGCAGGTCGTTTAAGTAATGGCGGAACCGTGTTTCACTGAAATTCCCCTTTGGCGTCCGCCACACCTCGTCAGAAACTTCGGCACGGGGATTGGACTTTGTCACGTTTAAACATACAGGGGAAGGGGAGTCAGATTCGTCGTTTATGATTTGCTCGAGCAGAACCTCGTGCTCGTGGCCCTCTCCGAAATCGTATAAATAGGTAATCCTCTGCCCCTCTTTCCAGAGCCAGTCGAAGATCGTTTCGTTTCGTTCATCGAACACGCCTGGCTTTTCTTCGATATCCGGAAAGTCCATACTCGTAATTTCATATACTGCAGGCCGCTCCGGCGCCATTCGCTGCTTAACCTGCTGGTATGCCTCCTGGTCCATGGAGCGCGCACTTTTCATTGGTTCAAGAACCTCTTTTTCAAAACGTTTTATTTTGTCCCTGTATTCCTTGCGCTTAATATCACTGCTTTTCTTCAGACGAAAACTATGCAGGTGACTTTGCTCCCATAAAAAAGCTGTCTGAATTAAATTGTGCAGGTCGAAAAATGAAAACGAAGAAGGAAGTTCAAATCTTCTCCAGACGGGAGGTTTGGTGTCCAAAAGCCGTACCTTTAACTGTAGTTTCAATACAAGCACCTCCTAAAGGTTGTATCTCTAGATTAGCAGAAATAATTGTAGATAAGAAAAAGCTTTTCACGCGTGATACGATAGAAAAAATAGAATCACTCTGCACGCATTTTGCAAGCTGAAAGGAGCTTTAGCCTTGATCGTCTACGAAGCAAATAAACATGAATTTCTGGAAGATGTTTTTCACGATGAACTCGTTACCAATATATGCAGCAACTACACGTCCAAGGTAGGTAAAATCAACGAAGCAGAGGTGCGGTCCTGGGATAATTCGATGCAGTACATGTACCGGGTGCTGATGGATGACAGGATCCCGGACAATGCCGGTGTCGCGATTGAATTTAAAATTCCATATACATCGAAGCGGGTGGATTTTTTAATATCAGGCAAAAATAACAATGACCCCTCTATCGTTATTGTCGAGCTGAAGCAGTGGAGCAGGGCGGAAAAAATTGAGGGAAAAGAAGCGATCGTTAAAACGGCGATGGGCGGAGGGCTTGTGGAAACAACTCATCCTTCCTATCAGGCCTGGTCGTACGCCTCTCTTATTAAAGATTATAATGAAAATGTCCAAAAAGAACATATTGAGCTGCATCCGTGCGCGTATTTACATAACTATCTGTTACAGCCGGAAAATGAACCGCTCACCGACGACGTCTATACCTATTATGTAGAGCAGGCTCCTGTATTTGCAAAGGGAGGGGCCGGCGAGCTCCGCGCATTTATTAAACAATATCTGACGCACGGGGACAACAAAGAAAATATTTATAAAATCGAAAAAGGGAAAATCCGGCCGTCGAAATCGCTGCAGGATACGTTGAACAGCATGCTCGCAGGAAATGATGAATTTCTGATGATTGATGACCAGAAGGTCGTATACGAAACAGCCCTCCAGCTCGCAGAAAAAGCGAAACGTACGGATACCAAGCAGGTGCTAGTAGTCGAAGGCGGGCCAGGCACGGGGAAATCAGTACTTGCGGTGAATCTGCTGGTGGAGTTGACGAATAGAAATCAAACTGTTCAGTATGTGACAAAAAATTCAGCGCCAAGAAATGTGTATGCCAATAAACTAAAGCAGGACTACCGCAAAACTCATATCGATAACTTGTTCAAGGGCTCAGGCAGCTATGTGGACCGGCCGAAGGATGAACTGGACGTGCTTGTCGTAGACGAAGCTCACCGCTTAAATGAAAAGTCCGGCTTGTTTCAAAATCTCGGTGAAAATCAGATGAAAGAAATCATTCATACGTCGAAGCTGGCGGTATTTTTTATGGATGAACACCAGCGGGTTACTTTAAAGGATGCGGGAACGACGAAGGAAATCGAAGCATTCACCGAGCAGGCAGGAGGCGTCCTGCATCGGATGAAGCTTGCCTCCCAGTTTCGCTGCAACGGCTCCGACGGCTACCTGGCCTGGGTGGACGATACGCTCGGCATCCGGGAAACAGCCAATGAGCATTTCATGGGAAAGGATTACGATTTCAGGGTGTTCAGCGAGCCAAATGAATTGTACGAAACGATTGCTGCATTAAATGAACAAAACAACAAGGCGAGGCTCGTGGCAGGCTACTGCTGGGAATGGCCAAAAAAGGAGAGGTCTTCTTCGGACTCGCACGACATTACACTTCCGGAGCACGGCTTTGGCATTAGCTGGAACCTCGATACCTCCAATACGTGGGCCATTGATGAAGGATCAGTTACAGAAGCGGGCTGCATTCACACATGTCAGGGACTCGAATTCGATTATGTGGGGGTCATTATCGGGGACGATCTCGTGTATCGGGACGGAGAAGTACAGACCGATTATACGAAACGGGCCAAAACGGATCAGTCGCTGCGCGGAATCAAAAAAATGATGAAGGAAGAGCCCGAAAAAGCCGGGAACCTTGCCGATGAAATCATCCGGAACACCTACCGGACGTTAATGACGAGAGGGCAGAAAGGATGCTTTATCTACTGCACGGATAAAGAGCTCGAGCAGTATTTTAAAGAAAGGCTTGCGCTCACGGAGCTTGAATACACGCCGGGCAGCTTTTTCAAAAAGGACCTGGAGGTAGCTGAAAATTATTCAAATTATGAATAACATTAAAAAATATCCCTTCGCCCTGATAAAAGGCAAGGGAATATTTTTATACTTTCAATGACCCGCGCTTTCTAATCCATTTAAATAGCCACCGAAGTATTGGGGGTACGGCTATAAAAATGAACAGAATGCGAAACAGCTGATAGCAGATGACAATTGAAATGTCCGCGTTCACTTCCCGGCCGATAATGCCCATCTGGTCCATGCCGCCGGGAGCAAGGCTTAATAGGGCAGTAGCGGGAGAAACATGGTGCATATGCTCCAAAATCAGACTGAGACTGAACGCCCCGGCGATTAGAACGACCCCGCCGGCTATGGTCAAGGCTCCTATCCTTGCTTTATGCTGAAGCTGTTCGGGCCGGAGCAGCAGACCGAAGTAAGTACCAATCAACAGCTGTGCCCCGTTCGTTACGACAACCGGGAGAGCCGGCGCCTGTAGGCCGATAAGCGTAACACCGATCATTACAAGCATAGGAGCGAGCATATAGGAGGTGGGCAGCCGTAGCTTCTGGCCGGTCCAGGCAGCGGCGAGGCAGAGGCCAAGAAACAGAAGAGCAGAAGGAAAAAGGTTGTCCCAGGAGGCCGCTGTTTGAACGGAGTTTCCTCGGGACGTCGCGCTTCCATCTGTAAATAGCGGGCTCACTGCAAGTACAGGAACTAAAAACATTATTAAAATAATCCGGGTCACCTGCATGAACGTTACGACCGTAATATCAATCTGCTTTTCTTCTTCCGCGAGAGTGACCATCTGGGAAAGACCTCCCGGAATGCTCCCGGTCAATGCCGTAGGCAGGGAAACCCCGGAAAGAGAGGCAAACCCGAAGGCCATTAATCCGGAAAACAAAAGAAGCAGCATGGTCAGTCCGATCATCATCGGCAGCTGGGAGCCGATCTGATAAAAGGTCTCCATCGTAAAAGCCAGGCCGATCGTATAGCCGACAATGATTAATCCGGTATTCCGAAGGGGCTGTGGCCAATACATCTGCATTTGCGGCAGCTTTGAAAGAAGTAATACAACTGCCATAGGCCCGAGCAGCCAGGGCACAGGAATAGTCAGCACGGAAAAGAAGAAGCCGCCAACGCAGGCAGCTGCTGCAGTAACAAAAAGGCGCAGCCACGCCGGCTGCACACGTTTAAAGTCATTAAACATACAAAGACCTTCTTTATTGATTAGTAGCGTAGATTAAAGTGATTGTAGCACAAAAGCAGAGAGGATAGGAAAGGGAAAAAGAGGGTAAGTGATACCTGCGATTTGACATGGTATGATAGAAAATAATGGAATTCATAAAAAAGGAGAAATTTGGTGTCAGAACAAAATAAAGAACTGGATTTTTACACGACAAAAAAATATCTGCGTAAGCAGACGCTGGCAACCATTCTTGATCAATTCGATGACCGGCTGATGAACCTGAACAAAACGCGCCGCAAGGCGAAATATGTCAAGATGAAGCAGGATCCCTACAGCTTCTTTCGGGGAAGTGCGTATTTGTTTTACTACGATGTAGTAAATATCCCGTTCCGGCATCATACACCAGAAGATAAGCCAACCTGGATTATGGGTGACATGCATATGGAGAATTTCAGTAGCTTTCAAAATGAAAACGGAGAAATTGTTTTTGATGTGGATGATTTTGATGAGGGATATCTTGGTTCTTATCTGTATGATGTACTCCGTATGGTGGTCAGCATCCGGCTGTTTGCGATGCAGCAGGAATTTGATGATGAGGAGCGGGACGCTTTTGTGCGGACGTATTTAAAAGCCTATCATAAACGTCTGAAAAAGTTTAAAAAAGGCAAAAAAGATCCTGTGAAAACGCAGTTTACTTCAAAAAACACAAAGCAGCCAATAAAAAAGACGCTCGAAAAGCTTGAGGACCGAAAAGCCACCCATGAGCTCGAAAAGCAGACTTTCATTAATGACAGCGGCGACCATGTATTTGAGAGAGAAAAGTCAAAACTGGATTCGGTAACCGACAAAGAGTATGAGGAAATAGTTAAAATCTGGGATCAATATTTAGGCAGTCTGGCAGAGGAAAGCTACCGGAGCGAAGAGCATTATGAAATCAAGGATATAGTGAAAAAGACCGGAGCCGGCATTGGTTCCACCGGCCTGAAGCGTTTTTACATTTTAATTGAAGGCGGAGAGGACCATGTTATTTTGGAAGCAAAAGAAGCACGGACGCCGATTCCAGCTTACTTTTTTCCGTATGAAGAAACGTTTTGGACCACAAATAAGCATCAGGGTAAACGGGTAATCAAAACCCAGCGGGCAATGCACCATCTGGCTGACCCTTATTTAGGCTACTTCACGCTGCAGCACCGCGACTACTACGTACGGGAACGGTCACCGTACGACAAAGATTTAAAAAGCAAGCATTTGGAGAAGCCGAAACGGATGCACCGTACGGTGAAAACCATGGGGAAAATATCAGCAAAAGTTCATGCCCGGGCAGATATTGATATTGCCCAGGGGCTACTTGATTATCACAGCGAAGATGAAATTTTAAAAGCCATTGGAGACAACGAAGAAATTTTTGTTGAGGAAATGGTTACATGGTCGAGGTTTTACAAAGAGCAGGTAGAGGAGGATTACGAGCTCTTTCTTGAATGGCTGAAGGAAAGCTTTTAATACTGGAAGCAGTAGGTGCTGGCGGGAAGCCGGCACCTTTTTCTATATATAATCAAGAAACTGAAGGACCTCTTCGCTTGTGTACTTATACAAAAGGTAGGTTGAAGCCTGCGGAAGGTCGAATTCCGGGGCGTCCACATGAAGGACCCTTCCTTCGGCAAGTTCCCTTCTTACTGCAGAACGAGGGAGAAAAGACACGCCAAGACCTTCTTCGATAAACCGTTTCGTTACGTGGCTCTGGGAAACCTCCATCGTCTGCAGAGCGGGGAAGCGTGCCCGCAGCTTTCGAAGCAGTATTTCCCAATAACCGGGGTGATTGTAGGTGAAAACGACATTTTTCGTCAGGACGTCTGTGCTGTCGAGGGGTGGAGCTGTTTCAGCATCACCTCCGTCATGAGGGGCGATTAAAAGCACTGGTTCCTGATGCAGCAGTTTCTGGTTCGTATCGCCTCCAGAAGCCGGGAGCAGCGAAAGGCCGATGTCGGCAGAGCCATCATGGAGACGGCGTTCAATGAGAGCTGATTCCTGAACGTCGATGACTACGTCAATGTGCGGATAGGTTTTTATAAACCTGCGTATAACCCGGGGAAGCATCGATACCGCAAAGAGCGGGGAAACGGCGATTGTCAGTGTGCGTGTCTTACCCTGCTGCCACTGCTCCATGTCCTCGAGTCCGGAATGATAACTTTTAAGAATAGCCTGGGCATGCGGAAGAAACCGGCGTCCGTCCGGACTCAGTGTGACCCGGCGGCCTTTGGAGACAAATAATTTAAATCCCAGCTGCTTTTCGAGATTTTGGATATGGATAGTTACCGCCGGCTGAGTAATAAAAAGAATTTCCGCCGCCTCACGGAAATTCTCATATAGAGCTGCGGTAGTGAACGTCTCCAGCCACTCTATTTTCATGATAGCCTCCTTTTTTAATAACATAATATTATTAATAATGAAGAATTTATTTAATGTTTATTATTATATACTTGCGCTAGACTTAATGTAACAATCATAAAGGAGGAAAATATAATGGAAGGAAAAGGACTGGAAAATGTAGTTGCTGCCGAAACTGCTGTAAGTATGGTCGACGGGGAAAAGGGGAGGCTCATTTACAGGGGTCGCCCCGCGGGAGACATAGCACTTGAATCTTCGTTTGAAGAAGCCGCTTATTTGCTGCTTGAAGGAGAAAAGCCTGATGAAGAGCAGCTGCAAGTATTTACAGACTCGCTGAAGAAAAAACGAAAGCTGCCGGAGCATATTTGTAAGATGATTGAGCAATTTCCTCATGACCTGAACATGATGAGTGTTCTCGAGGCTGCAGTGTCTGCGCTGGCAGAAAAGCCTTCATTGGAAGAACCACTGCGTGATCAGGCTGAAAGGCTGATTGCTGTGCTGCCAGTCATTATCGCCTATCGACATCGTTCGCTTCAGCAAAAAGAAATTGTGCAGGAGGACCCCGACCTTTCCCATACGGCGAATTATTTATATATGCTCCACGGGCAAAAGCCAGCAGAAGCAGAGATCCGGGCGCTCGAAGCGTATTTAATTTTAACGATGGAGCACGGCATGAATGCTTCCACCTTTACTTCTCGGGTGATTGCTTCTACAGAGTCCGATTTCTTTTCAGCTGCTGCCGGAGCAATTGGCGCCCTGCAAGGCCCGCTTCACGGAGGAGCACCGGGAGGGGTCATTGATATGCTTGAAGCTATAGGAGAGAAAGAAAACGCAGAAGTGTGGCTGCGGGCGAAAATAGAGTCCGGGGAGCGGCTGATGGGGTTCGGCCACCGGGTATATAAAACAACAGATCCGAGAGCAGAAGCGTTAAAGAAGATATGTGAAAACATTGCAGGTGAAAATGACTGGCTTGATACTGCGTATTATGTGGAACAAAAGGCGGTACAGCTGCTGGAGGAATACAAGCCGGGAAGAAAGCTTTATACTAATGTAGAATTCTATGCAGCCGCTGTTTTAAAAGCCGTCAAGCTTCCTAAAAGTTTATTCACTCCAACGTTCGCCCTTTCACGAAGTGTCGGCTGGAGTGCCCATATTGAAGAGCAGCGAAAAGATAACCGGATCATCCGGCCTCAGTCTGTGTATGTTGGCAAATAAATAAAAGGTAAAAAGCCGCTGAAAAGCGGTTTTTTATATGGTTGAGTATGAAAAAATTTTCATGAGAAACGTTTGAATTAGAAGACAATGGGTAATAATAATGATATTATAAGACTAAAGAACTATATAATTTATAATAAAGTACTAAGTATATTTTTTTATTGTTAAGAAAAGAATTGTACCGTTCGCAGTTTGTGGCTGAGGGGAGGGCTGGCTCTTGAGTGGACAAAATAAAGAAGTGCAGTTATATCATACAACGATCAAGTACGGTGTGTACGTTGCCTTTACTATTCATATGGTGTGGCTCTTAGGCTTTTGGTGGCTGCAATTTGAGACGATGGCTGCTGTGAATGTAATCAGCTGCCTTGCATATGTAATTGCCTATTATTTAATGAAAAAAAGAAAATATGTAACATGTTTTTTCCTCGTACTTACAGAAGTCATGGCCCATGCTGTTGTGGCTACGCTGGTACTTGGCTGGGGAACGGGCTTTCATTATTACATGATTGTTACTGCCTATGTTCTGTTCTTTTTTCCGCAGATTCGCGGGGTAAAGCCTATGGCTTTTGTAATTATTATAATTTTGTATATGGGATTATACAGAATTACTGCAGGCATGCCTCCTGTGGAAAATGATATTGTGGCTTTCGTTTTGCCGGAAGCAAATATAGTGGGTGCGCTTTGTATTATAGCGCTGCTCGGCTCGATTTTCCGTAATAATTTTGATCAAATGATCCAGAACTTATATCAAATGAACCGGCAGCTTGAACATATGGCCGCAACTGACGCACTCACAGGGCTTTTTACGAGGCGGAAGATGTATGAACTAATGTCTGGAAAAATGGAAAAGAACGATTCCTTTTATATCATGATGATCGACATTGATTGTTTTAAATCAATAAATGACCAATACGGGCATGCGGTAGGAGATGCAGCTATCATACATGTCTCGGAAGTTATTACGGCAAACCTCAAGAATACAGGCTTTGTCTCCCGCTGGGGCGGGGAGGAGTTTTTGGCAGCGGCAGACGTTTCAGGTGATGAAGAAGCAGAAAAGCTGGCAGAGACGGTAAAAGAGGAGATGAATATAAAAGCCCTGCACCACTGCGGAGAACCGGTGCCGGTAACGGTATCAATCGGGATAGCTAAATGGGAAAGAGGCCGGGATACTGAAGAGGTGATTAACGAGGCGGACCGTGCGTTATATAATGCGAAACAAAAAGGGCGGAACCGGACAACGATACATGAAGTGGTGGAAATCTAATAATAGCTCTTCGGCTAAAACAGCTGAAGAGTTTTTTTATGAAAAGGAAGCCGCATCAAAAAAAAGAGGGTATGATAAAGAAAAGATGAGCAAAGATTGTCATTTTCGGGAGAACTACAGCGAAAGGGGAGAAAAGAATGACCAGTGAAATTATGACCGGCAGGTATACCACGACAGGGGACCAGGAAGTGACTGTGTTTGTAATAGGAATGAGAATCAACAGATGGCGGGCGGTGCATAAATGGCTGCCGGTACTGCTCGCAATGCCCCCAATGATCAAGGAATTATCAATAAACAAAGAACTTGGCTGCATGGGCTTACAAAGCTATATTCAGTTGCCAGCAACGATGATGATCCAGTACTGGAATTCCGAAGAACAATTGCTGGCATACGCAAAGGCGCCGAAGCATCTGAAGGCGTGGCGGACGTTTAATAAAAGAACTAAAGGAAATGACGCAGTAGGGATTTACCACGAAACGTATATAGTGCCAAAAGGGGCATACGAATCGATTTATGTAAACATGCCGTCCTTTGGGCTCGGCAAAGCTCTTAGCACTGAGCCAGTAACCAAAGCGACCGGTACAGCCAAAGAACGATTGAACCGGACAGCCGGAAAATAACCAGGTGCACAAGGAGGAGAAAAAGTGGAAGAAGAGAGCCGCAGAACAGCAGGATGGTTGGTGATAGTATTACCTGCAGTTATTTACGGAGGCGTTAGTCTGCTTCAAATGATTGTTTCTAAGGATGCGGGTTATGTAGAGAATACGCTCCGGCAGGATTTCTTTCGTGCCGGACATGCGCACGCAGGAGTGCTTCTTATCCTTTCACTGGTCATACTTTTATATGTGGACTATACTTCCTATGGGCCAAAAACGAAACGCTTTGTACGCCACAGTATCCCGATGTCAGCCATACTGCTGCCAGCCGGTTTTTTCTTTTCAGTATTGGACCCACAAGCTACAGAGCCAAACGCATTTATATATGCTGCTTACGTCGGGGCAGTACTCCTTGCCCTCGGGCTAATATTGCTTGGAATCGGCTTAATAAAAAATAAAATTCCAGGCAGGGACTAGGACTAAACTCTTGTTATGACGTATAATAAATAACAGTATCATCCCTGTGCAGAACACTCAGGGTAACTTTGACAAAAAGTGAGCAGATTAAATGAAAAAACTATGGATAGCCCTGACGCTTCTTATTGCAGCGGGTATTACTGCCGGAGTATTAATTTTTTCGGAATGCACCCAGGCAGCCGCGAGCTCCTGTCTTTATGTAGCGACCGACGGGGACGACAGTAATGACGGCAGCAGATCGGCACCGCTGCAGACGTTGAACGCAGCTTCTGAACAGGCGGAGCCTGGAACAATCGTATATGTCAGAGGGGGCACGTACGAAGAACCGCTGGAGGTATCACAAAGCGGCAGCGCCTCGAATCCGGTTACGTTTGAGGCATATGAAGACGAAGAAGTAATTTTAAGCGGTGAAGAAATGGAAGATGAAGCAGGTATAACAGCAATGATCCGTATAGAAAACCAGAATCATATCACCATTCGTGGATTCACCATCCAGAATTTATCGACAGAACTTAGCAACGACACCCCAGTAGGCATTTTCGTTCATGACAGCGCCGAAGGAATTACGCTCGATAACAATCATATTCGCGGTATCGAAACAAACGCAGACAGCGGAAACGCTCACGGTATTGCAGTATACGGCCGGGAATCAATAACCGATGTCGAAATTATTAACAATACAGTGGAAAATCTTATACTCGGCTCAAGCGAAGCGGTTGTGCTAAATGGAAATGTAGAAGATTTTACGATTGCTTCGAATACAGTACGCCATAACGACAACATTGGAATTGACATGATCGGCTACGAGGAGGTCGGAGACGACCCGGATCTTGATTACACACGGAATGGAATAGTGGAAAACAACACCGTCTACGACAACTCTTCGTATGGCAATCCTGCGTATGGCGAGGGGGATGTTTATGCCGCAGGAGGCATTTATGTAGACGGCGGCAGCGACATTGATATTCAGAACAATACGGTATACAGGAATGACCTGGGTATTGAAGCAACCTCAGAGCAGGACGGGGAACAGGCGGACAATATCCGGATTACCGGGAACACCGTCTATGAAAACAACTTTACCGGTATCTCCATCGGCGGGTATGACGAAAAAAGAGGCGGGACAAAAGACAGCACGATTACAGAAAACATTATATACCGTAATGATACAAACGATTTGGACGGAGGACAGCTGCTGCTGCAGAATGATACGGAAAACAACAGGATTGAAAACAATATATTAACAGCAGGAAGCTCCCGGGTGTTTGTGGCTAATTACTTTGAAGATAACACGAATAACGAATTTGACCAGAATGTGTACCACCGGGAGAAGGGCAAGGAAGGCATCTGGATTTGGGAAAACGAGCAGGTATCGACGCTTAATGAATTTCAGTCCCTGATTGGCAGTAATAACGATTCCCGTTACGTGAATCCGCAGTATAAAAACGCCGCTAATTACAACTTTGAATTGTCGCAGGATTCCCCCGCACGTGATGTCATTGAATAAAAAAGGCCGGACGGATAGGAGTTTATCCGTCCGGCTCTTTTATGCTTTTAAAGAATGGTGCGTTTGTTCATCCACTGACTCAATTTAGTAAATAGGGTCGGAGGATTTGGACGTTCAAGATTATTCGGATTGCAAAAAGCAAAGTAATCGACTTTTTCGATAAAGTACGTGAGACGGAGCAGAGCAAACAGCAGGGCCCCGCTCGATCCAAGAGCAAAGCTTAATCCGTAGCCGTTAAATCCAAAAGGAAGAAGCAGGAAGGTGAGTACCGCATTTAAAGAGAAAAACAGGATGGAAGTAATCATCGCACCGCGCCGGTCTTCAAAATAGAGAAGGATCAGCGTCAGCACAAGAACCATCGCGTTTGAAAAGGCTCCGACCGTCGTAAAACGGAAAATCGAAATGATATCGTCCTCAATTGCCACGAAGGAGGTAACGTAGCCAATCGATAAAATGATTACAATCGAAATCAGGCCCTGGCTGCGAACGAGTCGTTCAAGCTCCTGCTTCAAGACGTACTGCATAGATTCCTTCGATGTTTTGATCTGCTGAAGCGTCCCTCCCTGGTTGATATAGCCGTAAAATGAACGATACCGCTCGTAAAAGCGGGTCTCCACCGATACGACAAAGATAATCAGGGTAGGAATAATAGTCAGATACGACCAGAAGATCGCGGTATCATACACCCGGTTATAGACGAACGAGTCGAGAAGAATCGACCTTCCTTCCCCGAACCAGATAATCCAGTTACACACCCAGATACCGACATTGTACAAAAATCCGGTCCAGAACAAGGTCGGGTATTTGTCGAAATAGCTGATGTATTGAAACTGGCTGTCAGATGTATGAAGAGGAAACGTGAGCAGCATCGAAAACAGCAGCCCGAACAAGGTGATAACCATGCCGCTCGTAAATCCGAGTACAAGCATAAAGCTTGTAGCGTGTGGAATGAACGCAAAAGCTTCTGCAGAGCGGCCGAGGAGAAATACCATGCCCACCGCAACCACTGCCCCGGATAAAAAGCTGTAGGCGACAGCCTGATAAAACTTTGCGGCACTTAAGAATAAAAACAGCACCCAGATTAAGTTAATGGTTACAAACAATACGAGGAGCAAAAGCTCATACAAAAATGGAAGAGAGCTGATCCATATAAAGATGAGCCAGGCAGTAACTGCGAGAAGCAGAGTTACTTTTGTCATTCCGAGAAAGGTTGGAAAGACTTTATTTGTCTTTTTCTCATAAAATAGATCCGCGACATATCGCGTAACCACCAGCTGCTGGATACCAAACAGCACCTGAGAAAATATAAACGAATAGGAAATCGATAAGTTGAAAAGCTCCCGTTCCTGCAGCGTTACAGGCAGAAAAACCATGGAAAACCATTGGATCATCGCAATCGTGGCGATAACTACAATCCATGGCCCGGCGGTTACGAGGCCGGCAAAAGCATAGGCTTTCATTCTGGAGGAAAAGTAATCTTCCTGAAACAACTGCTGGAGTTTAAACCCTATGCCGGCCATATTCGAGCCCCCTTTGATGATAACGTTCTGTGTACTCCTGAATAAACTGATGAATCTGGTAATACGCTTCGACCCGGCTCTGCCCGTTGCGGCCGAACTTTTCGGCCTCTTCCGGGTGCTGATAAATCCATTCACAGCGCTGGGCGACCTGCTCCGGGTTCACCGGAGGCACTACAAAGCCGGCCGGCCCATATGGATCGCCTTCCCGGCCGTGAATCAGCTCGGAGCAGGAGCCTACATTTGTAGCGATAAAAGGGAGGCCTGCTGCCATCCCTTCAAGAACGGCCAGTGGCTGTCCTTCAGAAATACTTGTCAGCAGACATACATCAAACGTTGGCAGGTAATCGGTAATGTTTACTTTTCCGACTAGAAAGACGTGGTCCTGGAGCCCAAGCTGGTCGACGAGCCGACGGCACTCACCGGCATACTCGAGATCTTCATCCAGAGGCCCCATAATAGTGAGTTTAAAAGGGACAGACCGGCTTTTTAAAATGTTACCGGCATGAATCATCGTCTTAATGTCTTTAATAGGAACAACACGTACAATAGCGCCGATATGAACATAGGATCGATGATGCTTATCTTTTTCTACAAGCGATAAGCGGGCATAGTCAATGCCGTTCGGAATGATTTCAATCTTAGCCGGATCAGCCCCAATATCCTCCTGCAATTCGCCGTTGCGGGCAAACAGGGTGATTACATCATCCGCCTCTTTGTATGCCTGACGGGAAAGGTGGTGGAAAAACGTGATCCAGCGCTGTTTGTAGTAATCCGGTATCCAGTCAGCCTGAAGAATTTCTTCCTCACGCTCCCGGGAATAAATGCCATGCTCGGTCAGAAGATAGGGAATTTCCTGCTGTTTTTTAATAGCTGCAGCTACCATACCGGCATAGCCTGTCGAGGCTGAATGCACAATATCAAGCTCAGGAAACGAAAATTGAAGCAGTTCGATCACGGGCGCAAACATGCCGCGCCACATCCAGAAATAATCGATAAACGAACCGGACTGCTTTTCTTTATCGTAGCTCTGCTGCACTATTTCCCAGAACAGGCTGCTTGAGAAAAAGTTTTCTGTGCCCCCGAGCTTTTGTCCGAGAGCAAGAAGAGCGTCCGAACGGACTGACTCAAACATCATCCATTCGGTAATCGCTTCTTCATCCTCCGGCGTTAAATGGAAATTCCGCTGCCGTCTCGGCTGCTGCATATTAAGCGGAAGATTCAGGACCTGCGAAATGTTGCCCGGCAGCTCATAACGGTAATCTTCCGGGGAGATCGGCTCTGGAGTGATAGCGATGATGACGAATTCATGCTCAGGCATCTGCTTTACGAGCATCTGCACCCAACTGGCCACCCCGCCGCTGACGTACGGATAGCTTCCTTCTACAACCATGCCTATTTTCATGACGCATCATCCTTTAGTGGAATTTCAGCCTGCGGGTCTTCGAGGGTCAGCCGGTACAATGTGCCGGAATCACCGTAGGCTTCAATGGAGCCGAAGTCAAAGCTCCCTGTTTCAATGGAGGTCCCCTTTTCAACACGAAGCATCATGGTGGAAGGTTCAAGCAGATCTTCTCCCTGAATTACGATCCGGTTTTCCTCATACATAACGTCAACGCTTGAAGCCTGATAGCTTTTCATTCGTTCGGTTGCCTGTGCCTGGGTCATGCTGTCGAGGTACGGATAAGTGTCTTCGACAAAAACTGCCATATCTTCAAACTGGGCTTTCATATCTTCCCAGCCTCCCCCGTAAGCCCGGTCCGGGTCAAGCACATCATCCGGGTGAATAAAGTGGGAGAAGACACCGAAGTTTGCAATTGCGTCTGCCTGAATGAACTGAGAGTCGGGACTTTCCCAATACCCGCTGGAGACACGCGGGAAATGGTAAATCGACGGATATTCTTCATCTTCTTCAAACTCCTGAATGAAGCTTCCTTCGCCTTCGCCGGTATAGAGAGAAGCAATTGTGTTAATGCTTGGGAGAGCTTCATGAATCGCTTCAATTCCGGTTCTGTTCAGTACGTTGGAAGGAGGCACGTACGTTTTAAATTCCTCTTCAGGATAGTAATGCTGAAAGACTTCCTCTACCCGTGTCAGTGACTCCTCCATTTTCTCCTGGCTTTCCCAAGGTCGGTATAAAAGCTCGGGATCCATCGGTTCGTCTTCGGTTACGAGCGGCTGGTGATTGTACCCGTGCAGTCCGATCTCTCCGTCGTGGCGGTAGACATTTCTGCCGAAGAAAAGCAGTGGAAAGCGGTCATTTTCAATAAGCTCTTCGGCCGTAGCATCCATTCTATCTTCATATGTCCCGATGATTAATCCAGTATACGTCAGGTCATGGTCCATGCCTATTTGTTTCATATCCTCCCACCAGACATCAGCGTAAAAATCCTCCACAGACATATTGTATTGACTGGCAATTTGTTCGTTCTCCTCTGTCGGAGCGGGAGCAGGGAAGTCGTCAATATGGGCCATTTTAATGTCAGCCTGACTGCTTGCAAAAGCAGGAGGCAGAATAGATAGTGACTGCAGCATCATCCCCCGTGAGTTTTTTATTTCCATGGAAGTTGTGTTCCAGAAAAGCGTTTTTCCGTCCCCGTATTCATTTGTCCACATCAGTGGGTCGCCTTCGGTGGATAAATAAGGCTCCGCTCCTTCACGCAGTGTTATGTTGGCGATGCTGTGGGAAAACAGGGTAGAATCTGAACCAAGATCGGTATAGCCCGGAAAAAGCTCCTGCTCAAAGGTAAGGCCCTGCCGGTTGCTAAAATCATTCACGTCGTCAATGCCGAGCATTTCATTATATCTTGTATCAATAAAACGAGCGCCAATGTAGAGACGGCCGCCCTCTTCGACGAAGGATTCTATTTCTTCAAACGGCCATTCTTCAGCATGCTCGCCGGCGAGAACAAGCACATTGTAAGGAGAAGGCTCGAGATCTGCAATTTCGTCCCGGGAAATTTCGGTATGCGGCACTTTAGCATAATCGAGGGCATGCTCAAAGTTATTTAACGTATTTTCAGAAAGGTCACTGTCGTTTTTGTGAATGTAGACATTCATTTCTTCACCCGCCGTTTCCGCGTTGCCGGCATCCATCGTTTCTGTTTCTTCCGCTGTGTTTGAGGCTTGATGGGGGAGCCACAGCTGAAAACGCTCGAGCCGGATAAACTGGAGAATAAGAAGAATACTTAAAATAACGACGAAGAGCCCGATCGTTGACTTCATCATCTGTTTTTTCATGAAACGATCCCTCCCATCTGCCGGACAATATACTGGCGGTTTTCCGGTATTTTTTCTGCAGCTACATGTTCATTCATTTGAGAGAGAACTTGCTCTATCCCGGCCCAGTCTTTTTGATTATAGTAGTATTCGATTAAGTTTAAATAACCATCGGCTTCATGCGGGAAAGCCTGAAGCATATACATGTACGTATTGACGGCCTGTGTTGGAGAACCTTGCTGCAGATAGATGTCTCCAAGCTGGTTGAAAACCTCCATATGATCCGAAAAGTCTTTGGCCGCCTGTTCTAAAAACTGAAGATACACATAGCGGAGGTGCTCCTGCGAATGATCGTCAAGCAGGCGGCTGTCGAGGTAGCCGCGATACACTCCCATCAATCTGCTGAGAGTCTCTTCGCTGTGAAGGTGTTCATGCTTCGTTTTTGCTGTATCAAGACTTTTTTCATAGCGGTCGACAAGCAGATTCATTGTCGTCGCAGCATAATGGACGGTCTCTGAATCATCGTTGTTGAGTCCGAGATTCAAATACTTTCCTTTATCCGAGATGTTGGAGTTAATCAGCTTCAGCATTAAGCTTTTGCGGTCCGGCTGGTTATCGTTTGTAAATGCCTCCATCAAGGGAGTGAGGTTTTTATTGTCTTTGGCTTCATAGCGAAGATGCTCCAGGTTAATCGGCTGAAACTTCACGTATTCTGTATAATCAGAGACAATTTTGTTTGAATCCACCCGCCTCGAAGCCCACCAGGCAAGAAGACCGAAAGCCTCCCCGAGCAAAGGAAGAAAGCAGCTGATCAGCACAATCCATATAACAGCTCCGTACTGATCCGGCTGGAGTCTTTTTTTCGCAGCCTTCGCCGCAGCAAATAAAATACAGGCGTGAACGATGTAAAAAAGAATCACGAGTATCGTTGGCTGTATAAGGTTACCCAGCATGAGTGCCTCCTTTTTCTTTTAAGGCTTTTTTGATTCGTTTTTCAACCACTTGAGCGTTTTCAGCATCGGTGCCGGGCAGGAGGAAGTAGAGAATACTCTGTCTGGCATCAAAGCCGATAATATCTATTTCACGCAGGTAGGTCCGCAAAATAACTTCAGCTTCAGCAACAGACATTCTCTCGAAGCGGTCAAACTGAATGGCTACTGTGCTGTAAGGAACGCCGTACTCTTCCTGGCGCACCTCCTGCTGGGCCACATGAGCATCAAAGGCATCTTTATAGTAGACATTTGTTCCGGGAAGCATTTGTTTCTCTTCGTCCTTGGCCTGCCATTCACGTGCTTTTTCAATACGGTTGGAAATCCAGTCAAGCACAAAGGACATGATTTGGATTTCATGAGTAGTAAGACGGGAGAAATCGAGCTGGTCGATAATCAGTACTTCCTGGATTTCTTCGTTATAAACGATTGGCCCTGCAATTACCGGGGCATTTTTTTCGTCTTTGACGTTTCGCAGCGTGATTGCCTTTTCCGTAAACAAGCGTTGGTAAAAGGATGATTCTTCGCTTAAAAATACAGTTTGCGGCAGTATCTGGGAGCTTCCCTGACGCACTCTCAGCCGAAGGGATCTTTTCGACGAATCCACATGATAAATCGCAATATCATTAGCTTTAAATAAATCTGCGATAATCGCGATCGCTTCATTTCGCACAAGCTCCGGCGTAGGCTGGTCGAGCTTAATGCCGACCTGGTAAATCTGAGCAAGAGTATGCTCGGAGTCCAGTACTTTTTCCTGCATAACCCGTTGGGAATCCTCGAGTTCTTTAATGGTTTTGGTCAGTTCTTTATTATCATCCCTTAATTCATCCTGGGTGTACGTAAGACTTTCATAGCGCTCCCGGTAGGACGAGCTGTAGAGGCCGCATATAACAGCGAGAAGCAGGGAAAACAATAAATAAAGGTAGTCCCCGGTATCATAAAACAGAAGGAACAGATCATCCCCTGCTGTAAATGTGGCAATAACGTGATACACAAGAATAGTGAAAAAACTCAGGATGGCAATATTAATGCCGTACCGCAGAGAGAAAAACAAAATAACAAACAAAAATGGGTTAAGTGTCCAATCAAGCATTCCCAGCTGGAATACCTGGTCGATGATCCCCAGTACAAGAACGACAACGAGCAGCTCCACAACTTTTCTCCACACATTTTTCTGCGTGTAAATCATCCCATCACCTCTTCAAAAAGTTATATTAGATTTATGTACCATATTGCCATTACCGCACCATCAGAGTAAGATTAATGAAACTTTGTACTTACAAAAGAATTGAAACTGTGATGATAAGGGTTCAATGACATGGTTCATAAATCCCTGCACTTAAAAAGGACCGGTCCTAATTCTGTGCTTCAAAGCTTGATTATTATCTATAAGGAGGAGCATTATGGGTATTATCTCACAAAAAATGATTTTTGTTACAAATTTTTCTCTATTTTTTTATGAGTCTTTTCTAACTAAAATAAAACCCGCTTCTAGCGGTACTTTCCCGCTGACGAAAATGAAAAATTACAAAATTTTTTACGATTCCCCAAACAAAAATATAATCAGGGAAATGAAAAATTATGATGTGGTAATCATTGAACCGGTGTATTATTCCAGACAGCAGGTAAAAGCCATTCAACAGGCGGGAACGAAAGTTTACGGTTATATTAATGCAATGGAAGCGGATCGATGGAATGAGGCTTTGTATACACAGATGGAGGAAAAAGATTTTTTTCACCGCCATGGAAGCCGCGTATATTATAAACAGTGGGATTCCTACCTTATGAATATGGACGAAGAGCATTACCGGCAAGTTCTTTTGAATGAAGTCACAAAGCAGGTTCACGCCAAAGGGTGTGACGGTGTATTTTTAGACACGGTGGGAAATATCGATGACGAGCATGAAAACGAATCTGAAATACTGCGTACACAGCGTGCCGCGATGGCTGTGTTTATGCAAAGCATTAAAGATAAGCATCCGCACCTCGCCCTCATTCAAAACTGGGGATTTGATACGCTCAGTGCTGTCACGTATCCGTTTGTAAACGCCGTCATGTGGGAAGGGTTTGAGTATTCAGCAATTGTAGGGGATGAATGGGCGCAGCAGAAAATTGCCAAATTAAAAAAGCTGCGGAAAAAACACAAAATTCAAGTAATGACGGTGTCGGGGCGTGAAGAGAAAGAAAGCCGGCAGTACGCAGAATCTAAAGGGTTCTGCCATTTTCATTCCCCGCGTGGATATAATGTCTGGGAGTAGAGCAGAAAATCAAAGCAGTAAAGAGTTTTACAGATAATAGTATTGTTATTAACAAGAAAATGATGTAGTTTGAAAATAATAAATAACCAAATTTTGGGGGGAGATCAGCAATGATTCTGGTAACCGGCGGTGCGGGATATATAGGAAGCCATATTTGTGTAGAGCTATTGGAGGAAGGTCACGAAGTAGTAGTTATTGATAATTTTTCCAACAGCCGCTCCGTTTCGCTGGAACGGGTGGAGGAAATCACAGGAAAAACTCTTGAATATTTCGATGTGGATCTGCTGGACCGCAAAGGAATGGAGAGCATATTTGAAAAATTTAATATTGAAGCAGTCATTCACCTGGCAGGGCTGAAGGCGGTCGGGGAGTCTGTGGAGATCCCGCTCAAATACTATCATAACAATATTACGGGCAGCATTATTTTATTAGAAACGATGAAAAAATATGATGTGAAAAAGATGATTTTTTCGTCTTCGGCTACTGTGTATGGCACACCGAAAACAAATCCAATTACGGAAAACTTTGAGCTGCAGGCGACGAATCCCTATGGCAATTCAAAACTGATGATTGAAGATATTCTCCGGGATCTTTACGTGTCCGATCACGAATGGAGTATTTCCATTCTACGGTATTTTAATCCTATCGGCGCACATCCAAGTGGACGCATCGGAGAATCTCCAAGCGGTATACCAAACAACCTGATGCCGTATATAACGCAGGTGGCAGTAGGAAAGCTTCCGCAGCTGAATGTGTTCGGCGATGATTACCCAACAAAAGACGGTACAGGAGTGCGGGACTACATTCATGTTGTAGACCTTGCGAAGGGTCATTTAAGCGCCCTGCATAAATCGATGGAAGGGCCGGGTATTGGAGAGTTTAATCTTGGCACCGGCCAGGGTTACAGTGTGCTGGAATTGGTGGAGGCCTTCGAAAAAGCATCCGGCAAGAACGTGCCGTATGAAATACGGGATCGGCGTCCGGGTGATATTGCTGTCTGCTATGCCGACCCGGCCAAGGCCCGTAATGAACTGGGATGGACCGCTCAAAAAGGAGTCGAGGATATGTGTGAGGATTCCTGGCGCTGGATTAAAAATAATCCAGAGGGTTATCCGTCTGTGTAAATAGTAATGACTTAAAAAAAGCCTGGTATGCCAGGCTTTTTTGCTTATATTTCTAAATTTAAGATAAATTTCTAAAAAAATGTACTTTATATGTATAAAATATAGTTCTTTAAGCACGGTACTTATTGCTGGATTTGCAGTATAATAAAGGAAATAATGAATGGATGTTCACTCATACATATGCCGGGGGACCGGCATAACTAAATAAATGGGGTGAGCAGGATGGTTATGAAGTGGTTTAAAGCCGCTGTCATTCTGGTATTTTTGCTTGTTACCTGTTTCTCGTTCCCGGTTCAGGCGGATGCTGCGAGCTCAAAGTACGTAGTGAAAGGCAACACTTCGAGTAAAGTGGTGGCGCTGACTTTTGATGACGGTGCGGATGGCACGAATATTTCCAGAATTCTTCAGACACTGTCGACCCACAATGTAAAAGCTACGTTTTTCTTAACTGGTACTGGTACGAAAGATCACCCGCAGTCTATTCGAAATATCGCAGCTGCTGGGCACCAGCTCGGTAATCATTCATATTCCCATCCTGATTTCACTACCATTTCCACAACGAAAATGAAAAAGGAGTTAGCAGATACTGAAGCCCTGGTAAAAAGCACTACCGGTAAATCAACCAAGCCAATCTTTCGGGCTCCGTTTGGCGCCACTAACTCTACAGTTCTTAAAACAGTGGGAGATGCAGGCTATACGCATACTCTTCACTGGAATATTGATACGATTGACTGGAGAGGACTTTCAAAAACACAGGTGTTGAATAAAGTAGTCAATAATATTGAACCAGGTTCCATCGTATTAATGCACACCGGGGCAGGAGCGCCTGGCACGCCAGCTGCACTGCCGGAAATGATTACCAAACTAAAAGCGCAGGGATACAAATTTGTAACGGTCTCTGAGCTTCTGCAAATCCAGGGTTCGCCATCGACCGGGGGAGCTTCTTATACTGTGAAATCGGGAGATACGCTATACAGCATCGCGAACCGCAATGATGTGAGCGTGACAGAGCTGAAAAAAGCGAACGGCATTCCGACAAGCTCGAACGTTATCCGGGTTGGCCAGGTATTGAAAATCCCGGGCAAAGGGACTACTACTCCACCTCCTGCTGAATCCGGCTCGTATACCGTGAAATCCGGGGACACGCTGTACAGCATCGCAAACCGCAACGATGTGAGCGTGACAGAGCTGAAAAAAGCGAACGGCATTCCGACAAGCTCGAACGTTATCCGGGTCGGCCAGGTGTTGAAAATCCCGGGTAAAGGCACAGTCTCTCCGCCAGCCTCATCTACTACGTACACCGTAAAGTCAGGTGATACGTTGTACAGCATCGCAGGAAGATACAATACTACTGTCCAAAAAATCGCTGCGGACAATAACATCTCCAATACTGGTGTAATCAGTATCGGTCAGAAATTAAAAATCGCTTCGTAATAAAAGGTTGAACGTAAGCCCTGTACGGGTAAAAGAGAAGCAGACCGTAAGAAAAGGGAGGTTTTCTAATGACCGAAATTACGTTCAAACCAGAAAAAGGCACACACACTACGAAAAGCAGCGATGGTCATAACATTCAGTACACGATCAATTTCGTGGAAAAAAATAACGAACGGGCTGTACACGTGAATTACGAAACGAAGGACCGGCTTACACCGCAGGCTGGAACAGTACTATTTGAAATGGGACAAACAACGATAGAGCAGCGTGGAGTGGTTTTTAATTTAGATGGTACGCTTGAAAAAGGAGAAAACGAATAAACCGGCTGACTTTTTCAGCCGGTTTTATTTATTTAAAAGGAAAAATGATTACAACTAAGGGCGTTCTTTAATCAGCAAAGCTATGCTGGTCCTTAAACAAACGAGCTTTTTCTTAAAATACTCGTTTCCTTCTTGACACATAAAAAAACAAAGCGTAATATTATCTTCAATTAAAGATAATTGAATTAAGGATATGATGAGCATGAGCAATCCTATGAGCGGGCAGGACCTCGCTTTAAAATCATTAGTCGTGTTATCAAGAGCCAATCATGCAGTAGAAGAAAAAATAAGGGAGGATATACGTGCACATGGTTTGAATCCTACCGAATTTGCTGTGCTTGAGCTTTTGTATCACAAAGGAGAGCAGGCCATTCAGCGCATCGGAGAAAAAATTCTACTGTCGAGTGGAAGCATGACCTACGTTATTGATAAACTCGAAAAGAAAAAATATCTTTTCCGGACACGGTGTCCGGAAGACCGGAGAATTATTAATGTACGTATTACAGAAGAAGGCTCTGCCTTGATGGATGAGATATTCCCCCGTCACCAGGCAGCTATTCAGGAGATGTTCAGCGTGCTTGATGACCAGGAAAAAGAAACATTTATAGCTCTGCTGAAAAAATTAGGTCTCTCTCTCGAAAAATAAATTTTTTTGCGTTAATATCTTGAATTAAAGATATATGGTTTCGAAATAATAGTGAAGGGAGAGTGAATATGAGGAAAAAAACCGTTGGTATTCATCACATTACGGCTATCGTAGAAAATCCAAAAGAAAATGTCGCCTTTTATTTAGAAATCCTTGGTTTAAGGCTTGTTAAGAAAACTGTGAATTTTGATGATCCCGGCACGTATCATCTGTATTTTGGTGACAGTGAAGGTTCGCCGGGCACCATTATGACGTTTTTCCCGTGGAATCAGGCACGTAGAGGCCGGACGGGCAGCGGCCAGGTGGATACCACGGTGTTTGCTGTTCCTAAAGGGAGTCTTGCCTTCTGGAAGGAACGCCTCACCGCTCTCGGGGTGAAAGTCGAACAATTCGGAAGATATAACGAGACGTACCTTCGCTTTCAGGACCCACACGGCCTTCATCTGGAGCTGACGGAACGTCCGCCGGCGGGGAACAGTTCTTCCAGGGTGCCTGATGGTTACGCTATACAGGGATTTGCCGGGGCGGTACTGAATTCCGGGGCACCTCACCAGACAGCTGATCTTCTCGGGCAGGTGATGGGTATGAAGTATGTGGGACAGGAGGGGACGTATCTCCGTTTCCAGACCGAAGCTCCTTTCGGGAATACCATTGAGATCAGTACAGCACCCGTTCCAAGGGGAGAACTCGGGACAGGTACTGTGCACCATATAGCTTTCCGGGCTCAGGACGACGCGGACCAGCTCGAATGGCAGCAGCACATGACGGCCCATGGCTACGCAACTACGGAAGTGAAGGACCGTGATTATTTCAAAGCCATCTATTTCCGGGAGCATGGTGGTCTGTTGTTTGAGATTGCGACCGATCCCCCGGGATTTACCCGGGACGAGCCGTTCGAACAGCTGGGACAGGAATTGAAGCTGCCGGTCTGGCTGGAGCTAAGGCGGGAGCAGATTGAAGCGTCACTGGAACCGGTGCATGCATCAGAATAAAGGAGGATTATAGTGAAACACATTTTTCAGCAGGGAACTGACCAGAGCAAACCAACATTCATGCTTCTTCACGGGACAGGGGGAACAGAAAACGATCTATTACCGGTGGCGGGAATGATAGATGATTCCGCTTCAGTGCTTGGGGTGCGCGGAAATATTACGGAAAATGGCATGCCAAGATTCTTTAAACGATTGGCCGAAGGCGTGTTTGATGAAGAAGATTTAATGAAACAGACGGAGGAGCTTTATGGATTTATAGATACCGCTTCTGCAGAGCATTCCTTTGACCGGAAGAACGTGGTGGCTGTTGGGTATTCCAATGGCGCCAACATTGCTGCGAACCTGCTCTTTCATTACGAAGAGCCGGTAAAAGGGGCGGCTCTTTTTCATCCGATGGTGCCCCGCCGAGGCATACAGCTTCCGGATTTAACAGGCCTGCCTGTGTTTATAGGAGCGGGAAAAAATGACCCGATCTGCCGCCCGGAAGAAACAGAGGAACTGGCGAAAATGCTTGAAGCAGCTGGTGCTGAAGTCACCCTGCATTGGGAGGCCGGCGGCCATCAGCTGACAAGAGAAGAAGTGGAGCAGGCGGCTGCCTGGTATAAACGCTCGGTACTTTAACTTAATTGACTCTCGTGTGTGAATGGAGCACGCATCCTTATACCAGAAAGCATGCAGGAATAAAAGAAATGGTGGTGCACGAAAGTGGGACTATTTGATTTTTTGAAACAAAATACAAGGAGCGATGAAGCAATGGAAAACGTAAAAGTAGCAGTCATTTATTACAGCGCAACAGGCACAAACTATACAATGGGACAATGGGCCGTGGAAGGTACAGAAGCAGCCGGGGCGGAAGCGAAGCTCGTCCGTGTTCCGGAGCTTGCTCCTGACGAAGCGGTACATGCAAACCCGGCGTGGAAGCAGCATCTCGAAGATACCTCCCACATTCCTGAGGCCACACTTGCTGATCTGGAATGGGCAGATGCCTTTATTTTCAGTATGCCGACGCGTTTTGGCAACCTGCCGGCGCAGATGAAGCAGTTTATTGATACTACCGGCGGCCTGTGGATGAATGGTCAGTTGGTCAATAAAGTTGTAAGTGGCATGTCCTCCGCCCAGAACCCACATGGCGGACAGGAAGCCACAGTGAAAAACCTATATACGACGATGATGCACTGGGGAGCCATTATCGCTTCTCCGGGCTACACAGATCCAGTCACGTTCGCTTCCGGCGGCAACCCTTATGGGACGAGTGTAACGGTCGACCAGGAGGGCAACATGCAGGAAGACATTGAAGAAGCCGTCAAGCATCAGGCGAAGCGTACAGTGACAGTAGCTTCATGGGTGAAAAAAGGTATGGAGCAGCAGTAGTCAAAAAGGGGCGCACGCGCCCCTTTTATATGGAATTTAATAAAGCATTAGGAACAAAGGAGGAACGCAGGGTGGAAGGAATCAGAGGACTGCACCACGTAACAGCTATTACGAGCAGTGCAGAAAAAAATTATGAGTTCTTTACGTACGTATTAGGCATGAGACTTATCAAAAAAACCGTCAATCAGGACGATATTCAGACGTATCATTTGTTTTTTGCTGATGATGAAGGAAATGCCGGCACAGATATGACTTTTTTTGATTTTCCAGGTATCCCTAAAGGCACACATGGCACAAACGAGATCGCGCGAACATCGTTCCGGGTGCCAAGTGATGAGGCTCTGGCATATTGGGAAAAACGATTTGACCGAAAAGATGTTAAGCACCAGGGCATTTACGAACGCTTTGGCAAAAAACGTCTCCCATTCGTTGATTTTGATGAACAGCAGTATGAACTTGTTTCTGATGAAAATAATGAAGGAGTGCCGGCAGGAAAGCCGTGGAAAAGCGGTCCTGTCCCAGATGAGTACGCGATTACGGGGCTTGGGCCCATTTATGTCCGTATCGATAACATTGACTATTTTAAAGAAATGATGGAGCGAGTGCTCATGTTTAAAGAAATCGGACATGACGGCTCATTTCGTTTATTTGAGGTCGGAGAAGGAGGAAACGGCGCCCAGGTGATCGTCGAATACAATGCGGTTCTTCCGCCGGCACGTCAGGGCTACGGCACTGTGCATCACTCGGCATTCCGGGTGAAGGATCGCGAGGAACTCGACGCCTGGATCCAGCGAATGGCGGATTTCCGCTTCCGTACATCTGGGTACGTGAACCGGCATTATTTTGAATCACTTTACTCTCAGGTGGCACCACAGATTTTATTTGAATTTGCGACGGATGGACCGGGATTCATGGGAGATGAACCATATGAGACCCTCGGAGAAAATCTCGCCCTGCCGCCGATGCTCGAGCCGCAGCGCGAACAGATCGAGGCGTCTGTGCGGCCGATTGATACAGTAAGAAGCACGAAAACATTTGAAAAAGAATACAATGACTAAGTCAACGCCTTCGGCCTCCGGGCTGGAGGTTTTTTTATGAATCATCTTTGCCTGAAAAATGGAAAGTATAGTAAGCTGGTAAAGAGAAGTCAGAACGCATCTCCATTCAGAAGGGCAGAGGTAAAATGAAAAAAGACATCTATGTGGTGGGAGCAGTCATTTACGACAAAGAGTGGATTCTTTGCGCTCAGCGCGGGCAGACGAAAACTCTTCCACTGAAATGGGAATTCCCGGGCGGGAAAATTGAAGCAGGGGAAACGCCGGAGCAGGCGCTGCAAAGAGAAATCAGGGAAGAAATGAAATGCGGTATCAGTATTGAAGGCAAAATTGAGGAAACAACGCATGAATACGATTTCGGGATTGTGCACTTAACCACGTTTTATTGCAGGCTTACTGGAGAAGAACCGACACTTACGGAACACCGTGCAATCAAATGGGTACATAAAGAAAGTCTGCATGAATTGGACTGGGCGCCGGCAGATATTCCTGCCATTCATAAAATTACTCAGTAGTTTTTATTACAAACATAGGCAGGAGATTGATGATGGATACAGTACGTCAATTACAGGAATCGTTATACCGCGGCTTTATTGACCAGAGCAGCTACGAGCGCAGCCCTTATGCACCAAAGCTTTTGATGAATGATAAAAAAAAGCATGAGGAGGTGCTCGCTACACTTGTTCATGAATTGCAACGGTGTGAATCTTTTTTCTTTTCCGTCGCCTTTATTACAGAAAGCGGCCTGGCCACCCTGAAAACACACCTGCTGGAGCTGAAGGAACGCGGTGTGCATGGGAGAATACTTACGTCCACCTTTCTGCAGTTTAATCAGCCGAAGGTCTTTCAGGAGCTGCTGAAAATTACGAATGTGGAAGTGCGCTTAGCGGAAATTGACGGGTTTCATTCCAAAGGGTATGTATTTAAGCATAACGACCACTATTCGCTGATGGTCGGGAGCTCGAACCTGACGGTGCATGCGCTGAAGGTGAACTACGAATGGAACATTAAGCTGCATTCTCATGAAAACGGAGAGGTGATTCATCACTTCCGGGAGCAGTTTGAGGATACCTGGTCGCAGGCCATACCGTTGACAAAGGAATGGATAGAAAAGTATCAGCAGCTGTATCGCCCGCAGGCCCAGGAGAAGATTGCCGAGCTTTCTCCAGCCTGGATTGACCGGAACGCAATGAAGGAAGCACTGGAAATCAAGCCGAATAAAATGCAGCAGGCAGCTTTGAAGGAATTGGAGGACTTGAGAACAGCCGGGCAGCAAAAGGGGCTCGTCATCTCAGCAACAGGTACCGGAAAAACGTATTTAGCCGCATTCGATGTACGAAAGTACCGGCCCCGAAAGATGCTGTTTATCGTACACCGGGAGCAGATTCTCCGGAAAGCAAAGGACGACTTCGCCGAAGTTCTCGGCGGCCGCACAGAGAATTTTGGGTTATATACCGGCGCCGGCCAGGACACGGAGGCCCGCTACGTGTTTGCAACGATACAAACAATTTCAAGGGATATTCACCTGCAGCAGTTTGACCTTGAAGCGTTTGATTATATTTTAATCGATGAAGTACATAAAGCAGGGGCTGCATCGTATCAAAAGGTTATCGATTATTTTCAGCCATCATTTTTACTTGGTATGACAGCGACACCGGAGCGAAGCGATGATGTAAATATCTTCGCTCTGTTTGACTATCAGGTGGCTTATGAAATACGGCTGCAGGAAGCGCTTGAAGAAGAAATGCTCTGTCCTTTTCATTATTTTGGGGTGACCGATTATGAGAAGGACGGAGAAGTGATTGATCAGACGACAGATTTGAGCCGGCTTGTGTCGGAGGAGCGTGTAGAACACCTGCTCGAAAAAATCCATTATTACGGTTATTCCGGGGAGACGGTGCGTGGACTGATTTTCTGCAGCCGGAACAAGGAGGCAGAAGAGCTGTCAGCCCTCATGAACCAAAAAGGGCGGAATACCGTAGTGCTGACGGGTGCCCATTCGCAGGAGGAGCGGTGGAAGCAGGTGAACCGTCTTGAAAACGGCGTGATTGAATATATTATTACTGTGGACATATTCAATGAAGGCATTGATATACCGGGTGTCAACCAGGTTGTCATGCTCCGGCAGACGCAGTCGAGCATTATCTTTACCCAGCAGCTTGGGAGAGGTCTCCGCAAGGATCCCGCCAAGGATTTCGTAACCGTCGTGGATTTTATCGGCAATTATAAAAATAACTACCTGATTCCGGTGGCGCTCTCCGGCGACCGTTCGCTGAATAAAGATCATATTCGGCGGCGGATGCAGACCAACAGCTTTGTTCAGGGCGTTTCCTCGATTAATTTTGAAGAGGTTGCCAAGAAGAAGGTGTTTGCTGCTATCGATCAGACGAACCTGCAGGAAATGCGAAAGCTGAAGGAATCTTATATGAATGTGAAGCAGCGTATCGGAAGGATGCCGCTTTTAAAGGATTTTCTGCAGCAGAATGCCGTGGATCCGGAGGTGATCACTTCTAAATATGGAAGCTATCACCGTTTTCTGGGCAAATTGAAGGAAGAGGTCCCCCGGCTGTCTCCGCTTGAGGATCAGCTCCTGTATCTCATTTCGGCGGAATTTATTAACGGAAAACGCCTGCATGAAGTGGAAGTACTTCGGCATCTTCTCAAGCATGGCCGCATTACCACGGGAGAAATAGAGCATATTGTGCAGGCGTCAGGGGACGCTGGAACAAAGGCAGCGGCCGTCTCAGTGAAGAGGCTTTTAACGACGGATTTTTTCACAGATCCTTATCAGAAAAGGTACGGCAGAACCCCGTTGATTGAAGAGGCGAAAGGAACCATCATGTGGCACGCAGCGATGAAAGAAGCGCTCGCCGGTTCACCCTGGTTCAGCGTGCTCGTGGAAGACGTGCTTTCCTGTGCGGAACTGAAGAATGAACAATACGGCAGGCCGCCGTTTACGCTGTACCAAAAATATTCCCGTAAGGACGTATGCCGGCTGCTGAATTGGGAAAACGATGAAAGCTCAACCATATATGGGTATAAAACGAAATACGGCACCACTCCTATTTTTATTACGTACCATAAGCCGGAAGACGTGGAAGCAAATATTAATTACGAGGATGAGTTTATTAGCCGCAAAGAGCTGCAGTGGTATACAAGGAGTAACCGGACCACTGCCTCCAGGGAAGTTCAGGAAATTATCGATGCAGATAAACACGGTAACCGCATTTATATCTTTGTGAAAAAAGATGATGATGAAGGCCGTGAGTTTTATTACATGGGCGAAGCACGCCCGCTGAAGCACACGGAAGAAGATACATCCATGCAGGATAAAAACGGAAAATCAATTCCGGTTGTGCGGTTGAAGCTTCAATTAAATGAAGAAATCGATGCTGATCTGTACCGTTACCTGCACAGTGATTAAAATACAAAACAAACTGAGCATGCAGTACTTAATCTTCTGGCTTCTTTAATAGGCTGTTGAATAATACTAAGCTTCTCTTCGTTCCTTGAGCTTCCACAGCCCTGGAAGTGGCACGAGTCGTACAGGAATAATTTCGTCTTTTGAATAAGCTTCTAAAGAGGCCTCCTCTCTCATCAGGGAAACGTACACAAGCCTTTCATTATGCAGAAAAGCCATATGAGACTTTAATCGTTCTGTTTGGGCGGGAGTAAGGTGAAGAGTGAAGGGCTGGTTGCTTTTTAGTCGTCTATCTACAGGGGCACCCGCCAAATGGTTAAACTCCTTAAGTGTTTTTTCTGTTTTGTAATCGAAAATGCTCCGCAGCATAGATTCTTTCCCTCCTTTAGCTGAAATACAGCAGACAATGTTAGAGATATTGATTATTCGCTTTTCTTCTGGCTGTTTGTGTTTAGGCGGTCCCAAAGCAGCAGTCCATAACAGGAAACGCCGCAGAGAAGTGTGAAAAATATGGCCATATTAGTGTCTGTCCTTTCTTACTTGTTTTATCTTAAAAATACAAAAAGCCAGAAAAAGAGCTCACACCCTTTTTCTGGCTTTTGGCCCGGTTATTGGCCAGGCCACTGTTGCCAATTATGCAGTTAGTGCGGAAGCAGGATAGCTGATAGCAATTCGTTCCTTTTCGTTTCAGAATTGACGATCAGCTTTTGAACTGATGCCTATATGAAATTCGGAAGAAAGTGTAAATATTCATTCCCGCTATTAAGGCTTTTTGAAGATATGCTACACATATTGCCATATTCTTTGGTTATTAAACATATCATATGCACATAAATAATTATGGTAAAATATGTTAATAGATTGGGAGCTTGAAGAAGCATTTTTATTCTAAGCTTACTGGTGGGGAGGAGATCATGATTGGAAGTTCATGGCCGGTGATTCACATAGACGGAGAAATAAAAAAGTTCAGCATTGCAGCGTTAGGTATACTTGCTACGCAGTGGGTGCTTTTTCTTACTGGTTTTTATACTATACTGCCCCAGGCTCCAGCAGAAAAAATATTCATTTCTGCCTGGGTGGTTTCCGCCGGCGTGGGTGTTATTGGCGCTGCATGGGAGTGGAGGAATAACCAAAGATTTTCAAGGCTGCTGCTGATGCTTGCTGTTTTAAATGGCCTCTTCGCCTGGGCGGCTCATGGCCTGGGAAGTATGTAAAACAGCTTGCTTTTTTCAGATTTAACGTACATGGAATATATCTATTTTATTACTCTGCTTCCCGGACTAGGCGGCTCTTCCTTAGGGTATAGAAGAGCAGGTAGACTGGGAGGAGGAGTATTTAATGAAAAAGAACGCGCTGGTGACTGGCGGGAATCGCGGTATTGGACTGGAAGCCTGCCGGCAGTTAGCTCAAAGCGGCTTCAAAGTATGGCTTGGAGCAAGAGACGAGAATGCGGGAAGAGAAGCAGCAAAAGCATTACAGGATGAAGACCTCGACGTGCAGTTTATTGCACTCGATGTCGGTCTCCCTGATATGGTGGAGGCGGTAAAAAAACAAATTCTGGATGAAGACGGAAAACTTGATGTGCTTGTAAATAATGCCGGAATTTTTCCGGATCAAAAGCAGTCTATCGTTGATATTGAACCAGAGACGTTCGAAGACATTCAATTAACAAATTACTTCGGCCCGTTTTTTACGATGAGGAGCTTTATGCCCTCCATGCTCGAAGCAGGCTATGGACGTATCGTAAATATAGCTGCTGAAATCGGAGTTTCCGGCACTATGGATGCCCCGATGGGCGGCGCGTATAAATCCTCTAAATACGGATTAAATGCTCTGACACGGCTGTTCGCCGGAGCGGTGCGGAAAAAAGATGTAAAAGTGAATTCGGTCAGCCCGGGATGGGTACAGACTGATTTGGGCGGAGAAAAAGCTAAGCGAAAGCCGGCTGAAGCAATGGAAGGTATTTTGTGGCTTGCCCAGCTTGACGAAGATGGACCAAACGGAAAGTTTTTCCGTGATAAGGACGAACTGGATTTTTAAAGCAGGCGCACCTCCCGGAGTGCGTTTTTTTATTGAAAAAATTCTCTCATTAACCACAAAAATACCTCCACCTTAATCTGTGGTGGAGGTATCCTCTGCATCGTCGTTAATGATGTTAACTATCTGCTGTGTGGCCCGGCGGCCTTCGTCGGTGTCCTGGAGCTGAAACACATGAGGCATTTCCGGATACTCATAGTAGTTGATGGGAATGTTTTTCTCGTCAGTAATCTCAGAAAACTTCCGGGCATCCGCAAGAAACAATTCATGAGTGCCAACAATTAAAGTCATATCTCCAAGTCCGGTCATATCTCCATAAATCGGACTTACCATCGGATTTCTCAAATCGGCGTCTCCGGCATAGGAAGCTCCGGCGTTCAGCAGCCATTCCAGATCAAGAAAAGGATCTGCCGAAGTTAAATCCTGGATGCCGGGATTTGTCATGCTGACGTCAAGCCACGGAGAAAGCATAATAATATCTCCCGGCTGTTCGATGCCCTGGCGGTTTAGCTCTTGGGCAAAGGCGAGAGCCAGTCCTCCGCCGGCGGAGTCCCCCATAATGATAATATTTTCAGCTTCTGTGTTTTCAAGTGTCTGCATATAGAGAGGCACCAGCTTTTCGAAGGTCTCTTCATGTTGATGCTGCGGGGCTTTTGGATAAACAGGAAGCATTACCGTGCTATCGGTCTGATCCTGCACTCCTGCAAGCCACTGAAAATGACGGGGGTTCGGCTGACTGACATAGCCGCCCCCGTGCAGATAAATGATTTTCTTTTCTGCGGGCTGTTCGTTATCGAGTACATAGTTGTCCATGCCGTTTAATGTCATTTTTTCGTAATCGTAACGGGCCTCAGTTTCTTCGGGAAGCTGGTACTCCGGCCTGTCCGGATAAGGCCCGTCTTTGCCGGTTGAGCCGTCAGCAAGGTTTGTCACTACGGACATTACCGAGCGGTCCTCGTGCCAGCTTGTGTAAAGGATAAACGCAGAAAATCCTGCAGCGAAAAGACCCAAAAGGCTTAAAATCCAGTAATGTAATTTTTTCTTTGGTGTTTGTCTTTTCATGCATCGACCTTCCTTAAAAATTGCTTCGTAAGAGCCAATACGTATTATCTTAACACAGGTATTTGATTGTTTACAGTTTTCGGTCCAGAAGGAGGCCGGGGTGTTATTTGCCGATAAGAAATGGCGCTTTGTTTTTAATTAAATATACGAAAGGCACACTGATGATAAGCGTAACTACAGTAAACATAATTCCCCATAAAGAAGTAATAGGCATAGGATTGCCTTCAATACCGAAGCCGTATTGAAGCGTGATACGAATGATGGCGAAAATCATAAAATGTAAAGCAAAAATGATCAGTGAGTTCTGTCCCAAATAACTGAGGATGCGGCTTTTTCCTGCCAGACGGAAGCTTAAAAATAAAATACCCGCAATGCCGAGCAGAGAAGTGGAAATGAAGATAGGAATAGACTCGTATTCCCCGGAGCGCATGTCGATCCGGTTCGTAAATTGAATGAGCGGATAAATCAAACTCAGTGTTACGGCCGCCGCCACCCAGCCGAAGGAGTGTTCGAATATTTTTGTGTGGGCCTTTAATAAATAACCGAGTCCAAAAAATAATACAGCCACAGTAGCTACTTGAATGCTCCATGGGAGCATGGAGTCAAACCAGCGCGTGGAAAAATATCCTGCCGCAGCGACAGCAACAATGCTGAAAACGCGGACAATGTTCCACGGCACGTATTTGAGCAGCAGGTAAAAGCCAACCTCGACGACAAACAGGCAGGTCAAAAACCATATAGCCGGATTGTAGGTGAGCAGGTAGTTGTCTCCGGCAGAGTAAAAGATACCAAGAGCGGGAATAATAGCGTCAACGTCATCTTTACCCAGAAGAGGACGCTCGAGAAAAAACCAGAATGTATATGTAATGATGGAGAAGGTAAAATAAGGTATAAGCAGTGAGCGGCCTTTTTTCCTGGCGAAATCGACCGGCCGAAGATCAGTATAACCGCCTTTAAATGTAACCCCGGATAAAAGAAAGAACAAAGGCATATGAAAGGCGAAAATATACTGGCGTAGAATATCATCAATAGGAGCGTGCCCGAGGACAACGAGAATTATGCCGAGACCTTTGGCAATATTCACCCATTCAAAGTGCTGATTCATCATTATCACCTGCGTCAACTGTTAATTTTAGTGTCAGAAATGCTGAAAGATACAGCATATCACGGAGAAAAAGCGAGAACTATCGCAAATGTATGTAAAAAAGTAAAAGGAGCTGATATCAAAAACAATATACTATCTCACATACCCTGTATACTGCCATTGTATACGACGAACTGAAGCAATACCGCAAATAACCGCAGAAAGGGGTCTAACCTCATGCAGGAATTCCGTCTCACAAAAATAAAGCTCGAACATTCAGCGAAAACGATCAATATTTCACGGGGATCGCTGACTATTTATGACGATGAAGCCAGTATATGGTATGCCGAGATTGAACAGCCTTCAGAGTTGGAATTATTACATGAATGGAAGAAAAAAGATACAGAAGAGGAAGTGGTTTTTTTTACTGATGGCCACAGCGCAAGAATCGGCTTCGCTAAAGTCACCAGAGTAACAGAAAGCAGCCCGGGAGTGAGTGTGAGCTTTAAAGGAAGTGGAGAACTGAGGCTCCTGGGAAGCAAACAGTAATAAAAATACCTGTGGGACTGAATGAGCGCTTATACCGGCTGCCCTTCACACAGCTGAAAGATAGAAAAGAATGTAAGCGCTTTAAATCACTTTTAAAATGTGTGAAAATAGGGAAAACAATAAAACACAGACCCGGAGTAGAAGTCTTTGGAACTCATTAAGGGGGGCGTTACCGATGAAGGAGTATCGCTTAACGAGACTGAAGTTTGAACACGCACAAACACCATTGACGTTCGATAAAGGACTTTTAACTGTATATGATTACGAGCCGGCAGAAGTGTGGTATGTAGAGCTTGAAAACCCTCATCACATCGAGCTGTTTGAAGAAATGTATGAGAACTGTGATGTACGCAGCATGATTTTTTATACAGAACGAAACAGTGCACGGATCGGCAAAGCGAACATTACCAGGGTATTAAAAAGCGACGGGAAGGTAAGCGTCAGTATTAAGGGCGAAGAAGCATTAAAGCTTGTAGGAAGTTAAACAGCCGGTGCCCGGGAAATGTCCCGGGTCTTTTTTTGCTCCTTGGGTAAAAAATGGTTCTGGAAGGGCCTGAACGGGAAAGAAAAAAGCAGAACACAGAGAATGACAGAATGGAAGATGACACATGCTGATAGATATAAAAAAGGAATGGGAAAAAATCATTGGCCCGTTCGCGAGCGAACGTTTGACGGGAGGGTTCAGCCACCACACCTTTTTGGTTACCCAGACGTCGAGACAGCGTGTATTGAAAATTGAGAAAGGGCGCGGCAGTTATCTGCGTAGGGAGTATGAAGTGCTCGAACAGCTGCAGGGCGGATCCTTTCTCCCGGATCCAGCGGGCTGTCTGGAATCAGAGGGCTATTTTTCATTTATGCAAAGCTATCACCGCGGAGAAAATATCTCTAAACTGCCGCCTCACTCTTCCCTCTGGCTTGAAGCCTATAAAAAGCTTGCTGCCGTGCTTGCTTCTGAGGTACACAGCCGTTCTGGGAAGGTTCGGGAGTATGACCGGAATGCGGAGCCTTTGCAGCTGGGTATAGATACGCTGCCTCCACGGGGCATGCATCAGCAGGCTGTAGAAGCCTGGGAGGCACGGACACCTGGGGAAATTACGTTCGTTCACGGAGATGCGGGGCCGCACAATATGATTCTGAACGAAAGCCATAGAGCAGTCCTGATCGATTGGGAGTGGGCCGGATGGAACGATCCGATGATAGACATCAGCTGGGCATTATGGAACGCAGCATTCCACGCCCCTGAAAGGTACAGCGAACTCCGTCGTGCATTTTTAGAGACGTACGTAAATATTCGTACAATGAAGATTACAGATGAAAACATTAAAGCCTATAGTCTTGCTGTGATTTACCGGGCGCTTGGCCGGGTAAAACGTTCTCCGGAAGCTATTCAGCGCCGATGGATCAAACGGCTGGAATGGACATTGACCAGCAATTGGGAAAAGGGGGAAACGCTGTGAACATTCAACCAATGAAAGAAATTGACTGGCAGAAGAAAAAGGATTTTTTTGCCACCTGCTGGGAAACAAATGAAATGCATGTTAATAATCAAACGTATGTACTGCCGGAGCTTGAAGGATTCTGTGTCCAGGAGGAGGGCGTACTTGCCGCAGCGATTACTTATACATACGAAGGCAGCATCGGTTTAATTGTGTCTTTGGACAGTATAATTGAGAAACAGGGACATGCGAGCCGCCTGCTTATGTATACAGAAGAGTATTTAAAAAAAGCGGGAGTGAAAGACCTGCGGGTCGTTATTACAAATGAGAATGAATACGCGCTTCGTTTTTACCGGCGCCGGGGCTTTCAGCTGGCGAGTGTACATGTTGATGCCGCCAGAAGAGCGCGGGAGGATAAGCCTTCCATCCCGCTTGTCGGTGTGAACGGGATAACTATCCGTGACGAGTGGCATCTAAGAAAATGGTTATAGCAGAAGAGAGCCAGGCATCATTATGCCGGCTCTCTTTTTAGGACCCAAATATCGGGGAAGCTCCCTGTTCCTCGCATAAATTATAAGGAAGACAGAGCGGCATTCCGGAACGGGGGTCTTTAATAATATCGCTTTTAATACCAAACACTTTTTCGATAATTCCTGCTTCCATCACCTCGTGAGGTGTACCGGTCTTTACAACATTACCGTGTTTGATGGCTACAATATGGTGAGCGTAGCGGCTGGCATGATTCAAATCATGCACGACCATCACGATCGTCCGGTGCTCCTGGACATTTAGCTTTTCAAGAATGTTCAGCACTTCCATCTGATGGGCCATATCGAGAAAGGTGGTAGGCTCATCCAGGAACAGGGTGTGGGTTTCCTGGGCCAGAGCCATGGCAATCCACGCCCGTTGGCGCTGCCCGCCGGATAAATGATCAATTGGGCGGTGGGCGAATTCGCGCATGCCGGTGATTTCAATTGCCCAGCCGATCATTTCTTTATCATGGGCTTTTAAGGAACCAAAACCGCGCTGATGGGGGGCCCGACCGTACGTTACAAGCTCCGTAACCGTTAAGCCCTGCGGCGCTTCAGGGTTTTGGGGAAGAATGGCCATCTGTTTGGCGAGTTCTTTTGTTTTTTGGCTGTGAATGGAGCTGCCGTTTAAGTAAACGACACCCTTCGAGGGCTTCATCAGCCTGGAAAGGGCCTTTAGAATGGTAGACTTTCCGGAACCATTTGCGCCGACGAGCGCGGTAATTTTACCAGAAGGAATCTCAATATTTAAATCGTTTACGATTGTCTGCTGATCATAACCAATATGGAGTTGATCTGTTTCGATCATCGCATAAACATCCTTTCAGGGTGATAAAGTTAGACATTGCTTCTGGCAAGCAGGTATAGGAAATAAGGAGCGCCAATAACGGCAACGACAATCCCTGCATGAATTTCCGAAGGTTGAATGATAGTGCGGCCGAGTGTGTCCGCAAACAAAAGCAGAAGACCTCCGAGAAGCGCCGAGGCAGGGAGAGCCAGCGCATGATTGGGGCCGATCAGCCTCCGTGCTATATGAGGAGCGATCAGTCCGACAAAGCCAATGCCGCCGCTGACAGAAACAGCCGATGCCGCAAGCGCCACTGACGCGAAGGTAAGTAAAAGACGCTCTTTTTCCACTCGGAGGCCGAGCCCTTTTGCCATCTGTTCGCCGAATGTGAGAGTATCGAGCGCGCGCCACCGGTAGTAAATGAAAATCGATAATATAATAAACCAGGGAAGAAACGAATATACATAAGGCCAGGTGGACCCGTAAATTCTTCCAGCCAGCCATATAGCGACAAAGTCAAACTGCTCCGGCTGCAGACGCAGCATGAGAACGGTCATCAGTGCATTCAGCCCGGCAGCTACTGCGATGCCAGTCAGTATCATTCTCATCGGTACGAGGCCGAGCTGCCGGTCGTAGGCAAGAATATAAATTAATGCCGCAGCCAGCAGGCCGCCAAAAAGCGCGAATACCGGAAGTAGATACGGTGAAGCGGCGTCAATCGAGCTGAAAAACGAAATATATAAAACTACAAACAAACCGGCTCCAGTAGTAATGCCGAGAATACCCGGATCGGCCAGACTGTTACGGGAGATTCCCTGCAGTACGCATCCTGAAACGGCAAGAGCCGCTCCGACAAGAAGCGCGATAACGATCCGGGGAAGACGGAACTGAAATAGGACGAGGTTCTGGTTGCTGTCGCCAAACCCGAAGAGCGTCTTTAACACTTCAAACGGTCCCAGCGGGGTAACACCGGAATTCATGCTGAACAGCAGTACGATAAATATTAGAATGGCGAGGAAGCTGAATACGAAAATGCGCCGTCGGCGGCGCTTTCGTTCCCATTCGCCGGAAAATATAGAATGCATTTAGAGCTCCCTCCTCTCGCGGCGCGCAATGTATAAAAAGAACGGCACACCGATAAGCGCGAATAAAGAGCCGAGAGGGGTTTCGTACGGCGGATTAATAATCCGGGCACCGATATCGGCGAGCGACATAAAAATCCCGCCCACGACGATTGAGCACGGAATGATAGCCCGGTAGTCGACTCCTACGAAAAACCGGACAACGTGAGGAATAACGAGGCCGACAAATCCAATAGGACCCGCAATAGACACGGCAATGCCGGCGAGAAACAAAACGGCAAGTGTGCAGAGTAATTTGATCAGGCCGACACGCTGCCCAAGACCTGAAGCAATATCGTCCCCAAGGCTTAAAATAGTGACGGAGCGCGACAGAACTACCGCAAACAAAAGCGCTCCCCCCATCCACGGGAGGGCTGGCAGCAGCTGTTCCCACCGGACGCCGGACAGTCCGCCGGCATACCAGAAAGCAATATCCTGGCTGAGATCAAAGTGAATGGCAATGCCTTCACTTAACGCAGTGAACAGGGCGTTAATCGCCGCCCCGGCAAGTACCATGCGAAGAGGCGTCAGGCCGATGCGTGAAAGCGAAGCAATGCCAAAAATCAGTCCCATGCTGATCGCCGCGCCTAAAAAAGAAAAAACAATCAACAGGTTATAAGAAAGACCCGGCAGAAATGCAAAACAGACTGCCACCATAAAAATTGAACCTGCGTTGATGCCGAGAATCCCGGATTCGGCCAGTGGATTTCTTGTCATTCCCTGCATAATGGCTCCGGCTACGGCGAAGCAGGCACCGACAATAATATCTGCGATAGCCCTTGGAAGACGAAGCTCGCGGATCACGACGTGATCATTCAGGGAAGCGTCATAGTGAAACAATGCGTTCCAAACAGTACCAATTTCCACGTCTGCAGCGCCGACAGAAATCGAAAGCAAAAAAATAAATCCAAGTATAGGAAGGCCGGCAATAAACATTAGTACAGCTGTTACAGGACGTGAAGTAATATCGTCTTTATAGGTGGAGGGTTCCGTTTGTTGACGCATTTTTATCCTCTTTCAACATTAAAAAGTCATTCAGTAGTGATAATCATTATCAATCAATATTTATCATATCAGCTGAATTTCTTTCTGTCCATGTTTTCCTGTATAAGCAGAGCAAATAAAACAACTTCCGCCTTTTCCAAGAGGGAAGTTGTTTTATTATTTTTCAGGTTGTGTCACCTTTAATCAACTGAACGTCGAGGACGATGTTTTGATTATGCTTTCGGTCATCCTGCGGTTCAATATTATTGATTAAGGAAAATGCAAGCGATTCTCCCAATTTATCGAGTGGCTGCTGAATGGTAGTCAGCCTGGGTGTCTGCAGCATACGGGTGAAGCTGTGATTGTCATAGCCGATAATTTTCAGTTCATCAGGTACATGGATATGATGTCTTGAGGCATAAACATATAACGCGTAAGCGAGCAGATCGTTACTGCAGAAGATGCCGTCATAATTTTTAAGAACAGTACTGATCTGTTCTTCAATAAATTTATAATTATCTTCAAAGGTCGCTTCAATATAGGCACCTTCGATACTCCTATAAGCGACGCCTGCTTTCATAGCTGTTATTTCAAAGGCGTCCTTGCGCCGGTTGGCAAGCAGATCGTATTCGAGCGGTCCCGAAATATGAAGGATTTTTTTGCACCCGCTCTCAATGAGGTGTCTGGTGGCAATCTCTCCGCCCTGATAGTTATCACTGGCGACATAGGGAATAGAAGGGGAAATCACGCGGTCAAAGGAGATGACCGGCATTTCTTCATGTTCATATTTTTCGGTAGACAATGTATGACTGCATACAATAATACCGTCCGCCCGATTCTGGCGGAGCATATTTATATAATTGGCTTCCTTTTCGGCATCGTGCAGAGAATTACAGACGATGATTTTGTAATGCCGGCCAATTGCGTAAGCTTCAATTTCATTAATCAGTTCAGAAAAGAATGGATGTGCCAGGTCCGGCACAATCACGCCGATTAACCCCGAACGGCTGCGCTGCAGCGACCGGGCGATCTGGTTCGGCTGGTAATCAAGCTCCTTCATAGCTTTTTCCACCCGGTTTCTTGTTTCTTTTCCAATATAGCCGCGGTTGTTCATAACTCTTGAAACAGTGGTCACGGAAACTCCGGATAATTTTGCGACATCTTTGATGCTGGACATAGGCACCTTCTCTCCCTCAAACAAACATTCTTCTAATTCTATTATAACTTATTTCACAAGGGCGTCTTTTATGAAAACGTTAACTTATAATTTATAATTAAATAATCTATTAAAAATACTTATTTGTAAAGGTTTTATTGAAGATAAGAACAGGGAGAAAGAATGATATGACTTATTTTTATGAAAACGTTTGACATATAATTTTAAATACGTATAATGCAACTTGAAAGCACTTACAAAAAAAGAACGCCTAAGGGAGTGTGCACCGTGAAAAAACCTGCCCTCTGTTTAATCGCTTTTTCAGCTTTAGGACTTAGCGGCTGCTCGTTTGAATCGTTTGGAGCAGATGATGACCGTACAGAAGTAGAAATCATGACGGGAAAAGTAGAAATTAACGATGCCTTTGAAGAACTGGCCAGGGAATACGAAGAAGAAAATCCGGATGTGAATATTCAAATTACGAGCGTAGGCGGAGGGTCAGACTATCTGGGCACGCTGAAATCGCGTTTTTCTTCGGGAGATGCCCCGGATGTATTTAGTGTTGGAGGCCCAAAGGAACTGCAGCAGTTTGATCAGTATGTGAAGGATTTATCGGACACCGAGTCAGCCGAAACAGCTCTTGATGGCACTCTGGAGCAGGTGAGTGAAGGAAACGAAGTGTACGGACTGCCGTTCAACTACGAAGGCTATGGACTGATTTATAATAAACGTATTTTTGAAGAGGCCGGAGTTAATGCTGATGACATTCAGACATATGAAGATTTAGAAGCAGCGGTACAGACAATGGACAGCCAAAAAGAAGAGCTTGGTATTGACGGAGTATTCGCTTTTCCAGGAAAAGAATCCTGGGTCATTGGCGGCGATCTTGGCAACGCTTATCTGTCGCCTGAATTTAATGAAAGCGGTACAGAAGCATATGAGGCAGAAACAGTAGATTTCGAACGCGAAGATGAGTATCAGCGGATGTTTGATTTACAGGCGGAATATTCGATTACTCCGGTTCTCAGCATGACCTATGCCCAGCAGGTGGAGGAATATTTTGCCCAGGGCGATACCGCGATTATCCAGCAGGGGAACTGGGTGTATCCGTCGCTTGCTCAGGCAGATGAAGAGTTTGCGAACGAAGATATAGGCATGATGCCGATTCCGGTGGAAGGGCATGAAGGAGAAATACCGGTCGGCGTCCCGAACTATTGGGCAGTAAACAAGGATAACGATGATCAAAGCATCCAGGAAGCAGAGGCGTTTCTGGACTGGATGAACAATTCTGAAACCGGCAAAGATGCTGTCTTAAATGACTTTAACTTTGTACCGGCCTATGAAGATTACGATACATCGCAAATTTCCGATCCCTTATCCCAGCAGGTAAACGAAAGCATTCAGAACGAAGAAACACTGAACTGGATTAAGCTGAGCTACCCGAATGCATGGGATGGTTTTCTCGGCTCTCAAATGCAGCGCTATTTGAGCGGGGACTATACGTGGGATGAAGCGATAGAAGCTTCGAAGGAAGAATGGAAAGAAGAACGTTCGACAGAATAGAGCAATAAAAACCGGTAATTTCATAAAGAGTATATAAAAGATACATTATGAGCAACGTCAGGAGGAGTACGATGAATGATCGCAGTTTAGCATATTGGTTATTTTTGGCCCCAGTACTCATTGCCCTCGGAGCAGTGGTTGTTCTCCCGTTTTTATACGGATTCGGTTTGTCATTTACCAATTGGAATGGGGTGTCCATCAGCAGCTTCGTCGGACTGGAAAACTACATCAGCCTTTTTCAGGACGGTGAGTTCCGCAACGCCTTTTGGTTCACACTTTTATTTGCCGTCGCGACAGTCATATTGCTGAATATTTTTGGTCTCGGTCTTGCTTTGCTCGTGACCAGAAGCTTAAAAAGCAGCAATCTGCTTAGAACTGTTTTCTTTATGCCGAACTTGATCGGCGGACTGATTCTTGGGTTCATCTGGCAGTTCATTTTCGTTAACGTGTTCAGTGAAATAGGAACGGCTTTGAATATTGAAGCGATGCAGGGGTGGCTTTCTACGACCGCCACCGGATTCTGGGGGCTTGTGATTCTTACCGCCTGGCAGATGTCCGGATATATCATGGTTATCTATATTGCTTATCTGCAGAGCATTCCCGGTGATTTGATTGAAGCATCAAAAATCGACGGGGCAGGGGCTTTTGAACGCTTCAAAAGTATATTGTTTCCGCTGCTCGCCCCAGCCTTTACGGTCAGCATGTTTTTAACGCTTTCGACTGGTTTTAAGCTTTATGACCAGAATCTGTCACTGACAAATGGCGGACCGTTCGACTCCACCCAGATGCTTGCCATGGACATCGTGCGGACGGCATTCGTCGAAAACGATATGGCTTATGCCCAGGGTAAAGCTGTGATTTTCTTTATTATCGTAACGGCGATTGCACTCGCCCAGGTTTACTACAACAAACGCCGGGAGGTTGAAATGTAATGAGTATGACCAAAGCCGAAAAACGCAGACTGGTGCCGCTTGAAATTGTGGGAATAGTCCTTGGAGTGCTATGGTTAATTCCTTTTTATCTGATGCTTACCAACGCTTTTAAAACACCGGACGGAATTTTTGAAAGCGTTATGGCTCTGCCTGGCACCTTTGTATGGCAGAATTTCATTACGGCCTTTCAGGAGCTCGAGTTTCTAAAATCCTTATTTAATTCTGTTATGATTACCGGTGTGAGCATCGCCGTGATTGTTATATTTTCCTCGATGGCAGCCTATGCGCTCGCCCGGAATCCGAGCAGGCTCAGCACGACGCTGCTGTTTGTATTCGTGGCCGCTATGCTTATTCCGTTTCAGTCCGTAATGATTCCTCTTACATCGATCTTCGGTCAGGTGAACCTGCTGAACGGAGCCGGCCTGATTTTTATGTATCTTGGTTTTGGTTCGAGTCTGGCTATATTTTTATACCATGGGGCGCTCAAAAGCATTCCAAAATCGATGGATGAAGCAGCAATTATTGACGGAGCCAATCGTTTTCAAATGTTTTGGTTTGTTATCTTTCCGCTGTTAAAACCGATCACAGTAACTGTTGCCATTTTAAATGTTATCTGGATCTGGAACGATTATTTGCTGCCGTCACTGGTGCTCGGCCAGGACAATGCAACAATTCCGCTGAAAATGTTCTATTTCTTCGGCCAGTATACGACTCAGTGGCATTTGGCACTCGCCGGTCTTGTGCTTGCAGTGGTTCCAGTTATTATTTTCTACTTTATAGCTCAAAAACAAATTATCGAAGGAGTTTCGGAAGGCGCGGTGAAATAAAAAGCCGCAATACTACCATTTTATTTACAGAGGGGCGTATAAACAATGGAGCAGACATGGTGGAAGGAAACGGTCGTCTACCAAATTTACCCGAGAAGCTTTATGGATTTAGACGGGGACGGAATTGGCGATATCGCTGGAATTATTTCGAAGCTCGACTATCTGCAGGAGCTTGGTATCGGGGTGATATGGGTATGTCCGGTATATGCCTCGCCTAATGACGACAATGGATACGACATTAGTGATTATCAGGCGATTATGCCGGAGTTTGGGACGATGGAGGATTTTGACAGGCTGCTCGGGGAAGTGCATCAGCGGGGAATGCGCCTGATCATGGATCTGGTCATTAACCATACGTCCGATGAGCATCCATGGTTTGTGGAGTCTCGTTCTTCCAAAGAGAGTGAATACCGGAACTACTACATCTGGCGGCAGCCGGAAAATGGCGCGGAGCCAAATAATTGGGGGTCCATTTTTGAAGGGTCGGCCTGGGAATGGGACGAGGGTACCAAAGAGTATTTTCTGCACATCTTCTCCCGTAAGCAGCCGGACCTGAACTGGGAAAATCCGGATGTCCGCCGTGATCTGTACGATATGGTCAACTGGTGGCTCGATAAAGGAATTGATGGATTCCGCATAGATGCTATTTCCCATATTAAAAAGAAACCCGGCCTTCCGGACGTACCAAATCCGAATAATGAAGACTATCCGCCTTCATTCGACGGTCATTTAAACCAGCCAGGCATTCAGGCATACCTTGAGGAGCTGAAGAAAGAAACGTTCGACCATTACGATATTATGACCGTCGGAGAAGCCAACGGAGTAACAATTGAAGAAGCGGACGCATGGGTTGGGGAGACAAACGGCAAATTTAATATGATCTTTCAATTTGACCACGTTGATTTATGGGGAAAAGGAGGCGACAGCCGGCCGGACATTTTTGCGTTGAAAGAAATTTTTGCTAAGTGGCAGAAGGGGCTGGACGGTATCGGCTGGAACGCTTTGTTTTTAGAGAATCATGACCTGCCGCGTTCAGTATCTACATGGGGGGACGCAGATAACTATTGGTATGAAACGGCCACGGGGCTTGCAACGATGTACTTTTTCATGCAGGGAACCCCGTTTATTTATCAGGGGCAGGAGATCGGTATGACCAACGTCGAATTCCCGTCCATTGAAGATTATAATGATATTGCCATTCGGAACCTTTACCATAAGGAACGTCAGGCAGGAACGCCGCACGAAAATATTATGAAAACGATCTGGAAGACCGGCCGTGACAACTCCCGCACTCCGATGCAGTGGGACAGCAGTCCGTCCGCCGGCTTTACGACAGGCACGCCCTGGCTGAAGGTTAATCCGAATTATTCTACGATTAACGTCGAACAGGAAAAAAAGAGATCTCCGTCTGTATTTACTTACTATCAAACATTAATACGGCTGCGTCAGAAATGGAAAACGCTTGTATACGGCTCATTTGACCTTGCGCTTCCGGACCACCCGCAGGTTATGGCGTATATAAGAACTCTTGAGGGTACTAGAATGCTTATTATGGTGAATCTTTACGATACTAAAACAAGCTGTGAGCTCCCCGGGGAATTTGCAGTCCAGGCTCCGGACCTGATATTAAATAATTACGGAGATGCCCGGGCAGAGGGGATAAAGGAAACCACCCTGCGGCCGTTTGAAGCTGTCGTTTACGCTTTAGGGGGTGCCGGTACATGAATCATCAGCAGCAAATAAACGAAGCAGTGAAAGGCATTGCATCCATACAAAAGAAAAACAAAAAGAAGTACTGGCGTCCCGCCTTTCATATTACGGCGCCTGTATCTTGGATGAACGATCCTAACGGCTTCAGTATGTTTAAGGGTGAATATCATTTGTTTTATCAGTATCACCCGTACTCACCGGAATGGGATAACATGCACTGGGGCCATGTTAAAAGCCCGGACCTTGTCCATTGGGAGCATCTTCCGCCCGCGCTGGCGCCAAGCGAACCATATGATATGGATGGCTGCTTTTCGGGAAGCGCCTTGGAAGCGGCCGGACAGTTAGTCTTAATGTATACAGGTAATGTGTGGACGGGCCCGGACCCGGATGAAGACTTAAAGCAGGTTCAGTGTCTAGCCACAAGTTCAGATGGTCTCCGGTTTGAAAAGCACGTTCAAAATCCTGTTATATCAGAAGCCCCTGCAGGAGGAGTACATCCGAATCATTTCCGGGATCCAAAAGTGTGGAGAGAAAATGATTATTATTATGCAGTGCTTGGCTCCCGGACAGAAGACAACGTCGGCCAGGTGCTTCTTTACCGGTCAGAAGACCTTCTGGATTGGGAATTCGTGAACATACTGGCAGCAGGCCGGGGAAATATGGGCTACATGTGGGAATGCCCGGATCTTTTCCGGCTTGACGGCTTTGACGTGCTTGTGATGTCCCCGCAGGGCGTGCTCCCGGAAGGGGAACGGTATCATAATCTGCACCAGGCGGTGTTTGCCGTAGGTGACCTGGACCTCGAGAAGGGAACGTTTGATTTTGACGTGTTCCACCCGCTCGATCATGGTTTTGATTTTTACGCCCCGCAGACAACGCTGGACCGCTTTGGGCGCAGAATCGTTATCGGATGGTTTGCGATGTGGGAAAGTGATATGCCGGAAAAAGAAGCATTGTGGGCTGGTGCGATGAGCCTGCCGCGCGTTTTGTCCTGTGAAGCGGGCCTATGGAAAAGCCGGCCTCTGCCGGAATTGGCAGACCTGCGCGGAGAAGAAGTGAAACACCGCGGCGTCATCATTGAAGATGAAGGACAGATGGAAGGTGTCGAAGGAAACTGTCTGGAGCTTCAGGTTGTTATAGATCCGCTAAAGGCAGAAGAATGTGGTTTGGACATTCTCGCAAATGAAGGTACAGGGGAAAAAACGAAGCTTGTATATAATACACACGAGCAAAAAATAACGCTTGATCGTGAAAAGTCCGGCAGGGGACCCGGAGGAACAAGAACGACAGACGTTGTTCTGGAAAAAGGCCTCTTGTATCTGCATATTTTTATCGATCACTCCACGGTAGAAGTATTTATGCAGGACGGGGAAAAGGTGATGAGTGCCCGCGTTTACCCGGCAGAAGCTTCTACCGGCATCCGCTTTTTCAGTGACAGGGCAGTAGAGCTGGTTGAAATCCGGAAATGGGAGCTTTCAAAAAGTATATCGGCCGCAGCATTTGATATGCAGCTGTTATCAAAAAATGAATAATAAAAGCAGCCGTATTTTTAGATGCGGCTGCTTTTTATCGTGCGCACTGCGAAAGGTTATTCAGTCAGCTGGGCTATCTTAGCAGAAGACAGGGCGGTATTCGGGGAATTTACGGTAAGGCATACGACAATGCCCGAAGGATCGGTAACGTAAAAAGCATGTTTTTCGCGGTGAAAAGGATAACCGGCGGCCTCGAGTCTGTCGGCAACAGACTTCAGAGCCCGGTCAGAGGGAAGCACAAGTGTGTACATATCGATGCCGGTATTTCGTATAGATGCTTTAGGAGCCTGTGCTCCTGCCCATGGATTAAGCCCGATATGGTGATGATAGCCGCCGGCAGCAACAAAAAAAGCAGGGAATTTCTGCGGGTCGGCGGTCAGTCCAAGTCCAAGCACTTCTACATAAAAATGATAAGCCTCCTCCATGTCGTGCACATGAAGATGAACATGTCCCATCACAGTTCCGGCAGGAATACCGTACCACTGCGTATTTTTTCCCGCCTGAAGCAGCTGTTGTTCATGAAGGGGCTCCACGGTCATGTGCACGAATCCGTTGCTGTCATATAGCCATTCTGTTCGGGGGCGGTCACGGTAAACCTCGATACCGTTTCCGTCCGGATCAGTCAGATAGAGAGCTTCGCTGACACTGTGATCAGAGACTCCGAACCGCTCACCAATGCTGTGCAGATGACGGATGAAAGCTCCCAGGGACGCACGGTCCGGAAGAAGAACAGCAAAGTGGTACAGCCCGGCATATGTGCGCGGGGGAGTGATCGAACCCTCCACTTCCCGAAGCATGACGAGAGGGAGTTCGTCTGACGGCACGCCGAGAACAGCAGCAGAAGATGAGCGTCTGAGTATCCGGAGGCCGATCACGTTTTCGTAATAAGCAGCGGCCCGTCCGATATCCTGCACGCGGAGCTGCACAGGCCCGACAGAAACAGCGGGATCAATCACATTAGTCATGCGTAAACACTCCTCTAATTTTTATTATAGTATGCAGGTGTATGTAGAGTTCATCATACTAGGAAAAGGCTCAGGCATGGAAGTACCCACTTTGAAGTGGTATAGTATCCCAAACGATACTAACGAAGGCCGCACCTGAAAAACCGCTCAAAAAAAGGATTTTCTTTTATCCTGGGCAGGAGAGAGCGGGAGGAAACGAGAAGAAAGCAAAATAGTTTCATTACAGGCAGGGGAGGGCAAACAATGCATGAAAAACACGGCTTGTCCGCAGTGGACAAATACGATTTCCCGGATACGCCCGAAGAACAGGAGCTTAAGAACGCGATTGTTTCTGCAGAAGTAGAAGGTTTTGTTTTTTCAGAAAAAGATATCGAAGCCGTGCGGAAGCTTCGCGACGGGCAAATGACGATTAAAGAAGTGACAGCTTCTGTAGCGGAAGGGCGTTTATAATATGAGCGAATCCTATTACACGTATGGAGACAGCGGAGTGCTTATAAACAAAATGAATTTTCGGGAAGCAGCCAAGGCAGAGAAAATCGAGCAGATTATTACAACGTACCGTCTGCAGCAGATGATGACGGCAAAAAAGGTGCTTGGCTCCTTTGACGAAGAGCATATACGGCGTATTCACCGGCGGCTGTTTTCTGATGTATACGCCTGGGCTGGAGAATTTCGGACGGTGGATCTTGCTAAAGGAAGAACATCCTTTCTGCCTGCAGCATTTATCGACAGAGGTCTGCGTCATCTAAGAGACTCCGTCCAGGAAAAAAATAAACTGACGTACAGAGACAGAGAAGCTTTCGCCGAAGCCTTTGCCCCAGTTTATAATGACCTTAATCACATTCATCCATTCCGTGAAGGAAATGGCAGAACACAGCGGGAGTTCGTTCGCCAAATTGCCTGGCACCATGGCTTTGACATGAAGTACACGCCGCTTCAGCAGGAAAAGCTGTTTGAAGCTTCTGTGGCTGATGATGAAAAGAAAGCAGCTGCAGCACTGGCGGAGGGCCTGACTGAAAGCTGAAAAAGCAGCCTCCCACGGGGAAGCTGCTTTTGATTTATTGTTTTTCGATCAGTGCACCCTGGCGTGAGGAACGGGGCTTCGCTTTAGGAACAGGCCTTGAAGCGGCGATTTTTCCTTTAGCTATGCTGAGCACAAAAGCAGTAGCAATAATAGATAGTGTGGAATAAGCGCCTGCGATTAAGCCGACAGAAGCAAGCCCAACGGCTACAGCGAGTACATCAAAGGATAAATTGACTTTGCCGGGATTCCACTGGAGCCGGCGCTGAAGAAATAATGCGAGAATGTTAGCGCCGCCGAGCGAGGTGTTGTTCATAAATAGTATCGATATGCCCGCGCCTATGCTGACACCGCCGAAAATGGCTCCAGCAGCCGGATGGATGCTGAAAGCAGGAAGAAAGTAACTCAGGCTTGTCAGCGCGGAAAGCAGAGACACTGCGGCGATTGTATTCAGCGTGAATTTCCATCCCATATGCACAACAGAAAACACATAAAAAGGCAGGTTAATGATAAAAAATACAGCCGAAAAAGACAGCGGCAGGATGTAAGTCAAGCCGAGCGCCAGGCCTGCCGTGCCTCCGGTGACTAAATCAGCGTGCTGGAGCAGAGTAATGCCGAAGGCAGCTAACAAACATCCGGCCAGAACTTGTAGTATGTTGGTTATGTTTATCAACGGTCGTCTCCCCTTCAACAATAGGATACTTCTAGTATAAGGAAAAAGATTCCAAGGTTGAATAATTATATGAAGGATAATAAGTTTAAAAATATTAAAAATGAATACATATCATATAATTTATATTCAAAAAGAAAGGTGAAGTGCGTTTGAATGGATCATATTGATGTTGAAATGCTCGAGATACTTCAGGAGGACGGAAGAATATCAGTAAGTGATTTATCCAAGAAATTAAACTTAAGCCGTCCAAGCGTTTCTGAACGAATGACAAGGCTGCAGGAGAGAGGAATTATTGATCACTTCAGTGCAGTGGTTTCCCCGGAAGCTGTGGGCCGGGATACGCTTCTGATGATCCAGGTGAGCGAACTGAAGGATACGATCCCCCGTTTTGAAAAAATGATTGCAGAGGATACACGGGTACTGGAATGCCACCGGGTGACTGGGGAAGTAAGCTATTTTATTAAAGCAGCGGTAGAAGGAATGGACAGCCTGAGAGAGCTTGTTGATACCCTGATCTCCTACGGAAATATTAATACGTCAATTGTGTTGAAATCGCCGGTGGAGCGGAGAAAAATACTGCCCGAAAACCGGGAGCAGGGATAGTCGGTTTTCTTTCTAGGGGTGGGTAATTGTGATAAGATTAATATGATTTAGAGAGCGAGAGCATATAAAGTAGGGGGAGAAAGATATTGGTGAACGAACGTGAAGCGTTGCAGCGTGTCATCGAAAACGTGCAGCAGGTCGTGGTCGGAAAAAAAGCTGAAATTGAATTAAGCCTGACAGCGCTCCTGGCCCGTGGGCATATCCTGCTTGAAGATGTGCCCGGCGTGGGAAAGACGATGATGGTGCGGGCAATTGCCAAATCCATTGGCGCGAGTTTTAAACGGATACAATTCACCCCGGACCTCCTCCCATCAGATGTTACAGGTGTGTCTATATATAACCAGCGGACGATGGAGTTTGAATTCCGTCCCGGTCCATTAATGGGAAACGTTCTGCTCGCAGACGAGATTAACCGTACTTCCCCGAAAACGCAGTCAGCCCTTCTCGAAGCGCTGGAGGAAAAAAGCGTAACAGTGGACGGCGAAACGAGAAGCCTCGAACGTTTATTTTTTGTAATGGCCACACAGAATCCGGTTGAGTACGGGGGGACGTATCCTCTGCCGGAAGCCCAGCTCGATCGTTTCCTGTTTAAGCTCCGGCTCGGCTATCCGACAGAAGAGCAGGAGATAGAAGTGCTCGAGCGCGTGGAATTCACCCATCCGATTGATGAGCTTTCCTCTGTAATGAGTCTTGAAGACGTTTTAAAGGCTCAGGAACTCGTGAAAAACGTGCATGTAGACCAGTCAGTGAAACAGTATATTGTTTCCATCGTGCGGGAAAGCAGAAACCACCGCGATATTTATCTTGGCGTCAGTCCAAGAGGGTCAATTGCGCTGATGAAGGTGTCACAGGCATATGCTTTTGTGAGAGGAAGAGACTATGTGACTCCGGATGACGTGAAGTATCTTGCGCCGTTTGTTATGGGCCACCGTCTTATTCTGCAGACAGACCAGCAGATGGCGGATAAAGACGGGGAAACTGTAGTGCGGGACATTTTATCGAGTGTGCGTGTGCCGGCATCAGACAGTGATTCGGCGGTACGCCCATGACTCGGTTTTTAAAAATCGGAAGAAAAGTAATGCAGCTGGCAGCTGTTGTGGCTGCATTAGCTGTATTATTTATTTACGCTATGTTTCAGGGAGGCTTTGTCAGCTGGTTTTTATTTTACAGTGTGACAACTCTTGCGGTAATGCAATTATTATTGTTAATTTATCCACTTCGTTCTTTAAAGGCAGGGCGCAGGCTGACAGCTGAGATGCTTTCATTCAACGGCTCTGCAGAAGTCGAGGTTACGCTGAAAAAAAGAATTCCATTTCCACTGATATATGTAAAAATCCGGGATCACCAGCCGTACGGAATCAGGGACTGGGAAACGTCCGCTGAAACCCTGGTGTTCCCTTTTTTTCAAAGGGAGGCCTCCTATTCTTACAGTATTAGGGGCAGACGGCGGGGAAAGCACACCATCGACTATCTCCGCGTCCGCTCCGGTGATCTGTTTGGCTTTGTGGAGAAGGATTATGATATTCCAGTTTCTTCCACGGTAGTGGTGCTTCCAAGAATGAGAAAATTAGCGAACTGGAATACAGCGGCAGATAGCTCCTCTGAAGCAGTATCGCTGTCGCAGCGGCTGCAAAGCGAATCTGTGAATGTAGCAGGAGTTCGCGATTACACTCCCGGGGACCGGATGGCAAACATTGACTGGAAGGTAACGGCCCGGGCCGGAAAGCTTGTCACGAAAGAATTTGAATCCGAAAAAGGAGAGGGTTATTTTCTGCTGCTTGAAAATGCCGTTGATATAACGTCTGAATTATTTGAAACCGCGGTGGAATTTGCTGCTTCTTTGACGGAGTATGCCTATCAGATGAAAATGCCGATTGGCTGCGGGGTGACGGCTTCCGAACAGGTCCTGCAGCAACCAGGAACCTCGAAAGAGCATTTTCAGCGTATTTATCAGAGTCTGGCGTATGTAGAATTGAATACAGAAGCAGGGGCCTCGCCGTTTTTACGCCAGGCCCCGGGGCTTGAAGCATTAATTTATGTTACCCCGGTACTTTCTGAAATTAGAATTAAAGAATTAAAACAGTGGGCCGGCCAGAAGCGTTCCATCATTGTAGCGCTGCTTTCTGATGAGAGCGGAGTCTCGCGCCGCGAAGGTGTGGAAGCACTGCGGCATACCAATATTCATATCTACCATATTCAGCCGGGCGAGGCTGGTTTTGAATTGTTATAGAGGAGGCATAATTATTTGGTTAAACCGGAGCATACCTGGAAAAAGTTGATTGTTTATATTCTTGGTTATTTCCTGCTGGCAGAATGGCTGCTGCCTCTGCCGGAAGCTACCGGGACAGGTTCAGTTACTGTATTTATGGTTGTTTCTGCCGCCTTTTTTGTTGTCATTTATCTGCGTCCACCCTGGTGGACGATTATTGGCATCGTACTTTTGGTTATACTGACGGGCATAAACACTGTTTTTTATGAGGAGTCGCTGCTGCAGCCGGGCTGGCTGGTTTCCCTGGCTGCAGAAGTACAGACAAATATTGGTTATATTATCAGCGGCCAGTGGTACGCATTAACTGATATGTTCCGCAGTGTATTGTTTATGCTTCTGCTCGCTATTATGAGCTATTTGATTTATTTCTGGGTAGTTCAATCCCGCCGGATTTTATTTTTTCTGACGTTTACAATTATTTATATTGGCGTGATGGATACTTTTTTCGAATACGATGGAATGTTTGCGGTAATCCGTACGTTTGTTATAGGATTTTTGCTTTTAGGACTGCTTCAGTGGGATCGTATCGTATCACGTGCGGAAGACAGGCAGGCACAGAGAAAGGTCTTTAGCCGGTGGATGCTGATTATGGCTGTCTTTTTGATTATCGCCGGGGGCGTTGGCGTGCTTGCTCCCAAAAGTGAACCACGGTGGCCTGACCCCGTTCCGTTTTTAACGTGGGGAGAAAGCAGCACCGGAAGCAGCCAGGGCGTACAGAAGATTGGCTATGACGATGCCGATCAACGCCTGGGCGGCGGATTTCAAATGAGTGATATGCCGGTGTTTACTGCCTCCGGTGATATTAACGGCTACTGGCGGGGCGAAGCTAAAAATGTTTACACCGGTCTTGGGTGGGAAGTGGATGCCCCTGATGAGACGTCTTCTGAGGCCGGCTTATATAATGAGAGTATCGAGACGGAAGAACAGGAAGTAAACGTTGAAATGGCAGAAACCCAGGAATTTGATTTTGCCTTTTATCCGGGTTCGTTTCTTTCTATTGAAGAAGACATAGAAGCATCGGTAGATACCTGGACAACCCAGGCGGAATTTGAGACTGGCGGGGAGCCGGCGTCGTTAACGAATTATACGGTGGCGTATGAAACGGCGGATTTCCCCGTAGAGCAGATGAGTGCTGTTACTGATGACTCAGAAGACCCGGAGGAAGTAACAGAATACTTCACACAGCTTCCGGACGATCTCCCGGGAGAAATTCAGGAGCTCGCCGAAGACCTTACCGAGGAAGATGATAACCGTTATGCAAAGGCAAGAGCGGTGGAAAGGTATTTGCGCGGTCCGGATTTTTCCTATCAAACGACAAACATCCCGGCTCCCTCGGAAGGCGGGGATTATGTCAGCCAGTTTTTGTTTGAATCACGGACCGGGTACTGCGACAATTACTCGACTTCGATGGCAGTGCTGCTCCGGACGCTGGATATACCGACACGCTGGGTAAAAGGGTTCACGGAAGGTGACCAGGCTCCGGGAAATGAAAACCAGGTGGAGGTCACCAATGAAAATGCGCATTCCTGGGTGGAAGTGTATTTTCCAGAGGTCGGATGGGTCCCGTTTGAACCGACGAAAGGTTTTTCTTCAGAGTTTAATTACACGTATGAAAACAATGAAGCCTCGGAAGAAGCACCTGAAATTGAAGATGAGCCGCCGGAGGAAGAAGCAGAAGCACCCGAAGAAGAGGAAACAACTCCTGAATCAGAAGAAGAGAACGAAGAAGAGCAGGAGGATACGTCCGGGGGCGCCGGCATTGACTGGAGACTTCCGCTGTGGCCCTTTTTTGCAGCGGTTGTCCTCCTCCTTGGAGCCGGCTGGCTTTTCCGGAGGAAGCTGTTGGCCAGCTATCTTCTTTTCAAATACCGGCATATGCACACCGATGCAGAGTTTCAAAGTGCCTATCAGGCACTGCTGAGGCTGCTGCGGACAGCGCGCGTGAAACGAACCAATGGGGAAACACTGCGGGAATTTTCCGGGCGGGTGAATGACATCTACGGCAGCGGTGATATGGAGCCACTGACTGAAAAATACGAACGTCTGTATTACGGACGTAAAACCGGAGACGGAGCCGAGCCGGAAACAGTTGCTGCATGGAAACGACTGGTAAAGAAAATCCGTTCTTGACCGGCTCATGACGGGCTGTTAAAATTTATTTCATGTTTACAGGTGAATACCTCGTATAGTTTGGGATCAGGCCCAAATGTCTCTACCCGGCCGCCGGAAAATGGCTGGACTACGAGGGCAGTGAAGGACAGAAAGCGGCCGAAGCGCCGCCGTTTGTTCCCAGTTAAAAAGCTGCTTTCGTATAATGCGAAAGCAGCTTTTTTAGTCTGTAAAAAAAAGACTTTCATTAAAGTGTTTGACGTACGCCCGGCAATCGAAAACAGATAGTTGCCCGGAAGCAGGCATTCCTTTAAAGTGAACCTTGCACGTACATATTTGAAAACAGTTAGGGGTAGAAGCGATGAGCGTAGGAAATATCAGTGAAACGATTATTGTTCTGGACTTTGGCGGCCAGTATAATCAATTGATTACACGCAGAATCAGAGATCTCGGTGTTTTTAGTGAACTTCATCCGAATACGATCAGTGCAGAAAAAATTAAAGAATTAAATCCAGCGGGGATTATCTTTTCCGGCGGCCCGAACAGCGCGTATGTTGAAGGCGCGCTCACCTGTGATCCAGCTATTTTTGACCTTGACATTCCTATACTGGGTATCTGCTATGGGATGCAGCTGATGACGCTGCATTACGGCGGAAAAGTGGAAAAAGCCCAGCATCGGGAATACGGCAAGGCGGATATTCATGTGCAGGCGAATCCAGTATTATTTGAAGGACTGCCGAAAACCCAGAGCGTGTGGATGAGTCACGGCGACTTAATTGTTGAGCCACCAGAAGGTTTTACGGTCGACGCGACCAGCCCGTCATGCCCGGTAGCTTCCATGAGTGCTCCGGAGAAGAAAATGTATGGCGTTCAGTTCCATCCTGAAGTACGCCACACCCAGTTTGGCGATGATATCATGAAAAACTTTGCCTACCGGGTCTGCGGATGCTCGAATGAATGGACAATGGCCAACTTTATCGATGAGCAGGTAGAAATTATTCGGGAACAGGTAGGCAGCCGTAATGTGCTGTGTGCGTTGAGCGGCGGTGTGGACAGCTCGGTAGCTGCGGCGCTTGTACACAAAGCGATCGGAGATCAGCTTACATGCATGTTTATTGATCACGGCCTGCTGCGTAAAGAGGAAGCGACAGGCGTCATGGAGTCTCTCGGACGCGGATTCCAGATGAATATCGTGAAAATAGACGCGGCCAAACGTTTTCTCGATCAGCTCGAAGGAGTGAGCGATCCGGAGCAAAAACGTAAGATTATCGGAAATGAATTTATCTACGTGTTTGAAGAAGAGGCAGGAAAGCTTGAAAACGTGGATTTTCTTGTCCAGGGCACGCTTTATACTGACGTCATTGAAAGTGGTACGGACACAGCTCAGACGATTAAGTCACACCATAATGTCGGCGGACTGCCGGAAGATATGAAATTCGATCTGATCGAGCCTCTGAATACGCTGTTTAAAGACGAAGTCCGCAAGCTCGGAACGGAGCTCGGAGTGCCGGATGAAATCGTGTGGCGCCAGCCATTCCCTGGACCGGGACTTGGCATTCGCGTACTCGGGGAAATTACGGAGCAGAAGCTCGAAATTGTCCGGGAATCGGATTATATTTTACGGGAGGAAATCAAGAATGCCGGTCTCGACCGGGAAATCTGGCAGTATTTTACGGCGCTTCCGGATATGCGGAGCGTTGGCGTAATGGGAGACAGCCGGACATATGATTACACTGTTGGAATCCGTGCGGTCACTTCAATTGATGGTATGACTTCGGACTGGGCCCGTATTCCATATGACGTTCTTGAAAAAATTTCCACCAGAATTGTCAATGAGGTGCAGCACGTCAACCGTGTCGTGTACGATATTACGTCTAAGCCGCCTTCGACCATTGAATGGGAGTAGGGGCTTGTGCGGTAAGCACTTAGTAAGTATATAATAGAAGCAGAGAGAGTTTTGCCTGGGGAGAGCAAAGAGAGGAAGAGATAAGAGGATGGATCGTTTTTTTGAATTTACAAAGAATGAGACGAACTACAAGAAAGAATCGTTAGCCGGTTTAACGACTTTCCTTGCGATGGCGTATATTTTATTCGTCAACCCCAGTATTTTAGCCGAAGCCGGAATGAATGAGGCCGCCGTGTTTGTAGCGACAGCCCTGGCAGCAGCCATCGGGACACTGATCATGGGGCTGCTTGCCAGGTATCCGATTGCTCTGGCACCGGGGATGGGGCTCAATGCCTTTTTTACATATTCCGTTGTGCTGACAATGGGGATCCCCTGGGAGCTTGCTTTATTTGGGGTATTCTGCTCCGGAATGATCTTTATTGGTTTAACGACATTTGGCATTAGAGAAAAAATTATTAACGCAATTCCGGAGGAACTGAAATATGCGGTTTCTGCCGGTATTGGGCTGTTTATTGCTTTTGTCGGCCTGCAGGGAGCGCAGATTGTGGTGGCTGATGAGTCTACTCTTGTCACGCTTGGCACACTTACTTCCGGACCGGCTGCTCTTGCGGCTTTCGGACTGGTGGTTACCGTCATACTGATGACCCTTGGTATCCGTGGAGGTATTTTTTACGGGATGGTGATTACAGCTCTGGCTGGCATTTTGGTGGGTCAGATTCAGCCTCCGGGTCAGATTGTCTCCGGGGTGCCCAGCATCGCACCGACATTCGGGGCTGCTTTCACCTCTCTTACAGACTTTTCGTGGGATTCAAGCTTCATTATTGGGTTTATCGTAGTTGTTCTTACATTTTTGTTTGTCGACTTTTTTGATACTGCTGGAACTTTGTTTGCAGTAGCCAACCAGGCCGGCTTCGTAAAAGATAACAAACTGCCGCGCGCCGGGCGAGCCCTGGTGGCGGATTCATCTGCTACCGTGATCGGCTCGATTCTTGGAACGTCTACAACAACAGCATATATTGAATCCTCAGCCGGCGTAGCTGTCGGAGGGCGCACCGGATTTGCTTCGATTATTACGGCACTGCTGTTTCTTGCCGCTTTGTTTTTCTCGCCGCTTCTGGGCGTGGTAACAAGTGCTGTAACGGCTCCCGCTCTTATTATTGTAGGGGCGCTGATGGTATCGTCGCTTCGCTTAATTGAGTGGCAGCGTCTCGAAATTGCCGTGCCTGCCTTTTTAACCGTCGTCTCGATGCCGCTCACCTACAGTATCGCGACCGGTATTGCCATGGGCTTTATCTTCTATCCGATCACGATGGTGCTGACGGGAAGAGGGAAACAGCTGAATCCGATTATGTACGCTCTGTTTTTTGTATTTATCATCTTTTTCCTGTTTTTAACACCGTAGCAAGCAGCACGTGCTTCCAAAAGGAGGCGCGTGCTTTTTGTTTAGCCTGCATAAAATAAAACTTTTATGGGAATAGGGCAGAAGATCATTTTATGGAGGTGGAAAGTATGAGCACATTTAAGGCGCTGGTCGTGGATAAAAACGATCAGGGAGAAGTTACAAAAGAAGTACGTACACTGGAGGAAAAGGATCTGCCTGAAGGCGACGTCACCATTGATGTACACTATTCAAGCATCAACTATAAAGACGGCCTGGCAGCAGTACCTAAAAGCCAGATTGCACAGGGATATCCACTGATTCCGGGCATCGATCTCGCCGGCGTTGTCGCTTCGTCCAGTGACTCGAGGTATCAGGAGGGCGACGAGGTGCTCGTTACAGGATATGAACTGGGGGTTGCCCATCACGGCGGTTACGCAGAAAAAGCAAGAGTGCCTGCTGACTGGGTGGTAAAACTTCCGGAGGGGATGACTCCGAGAGAAGCCATGATTTTTGGAACTGCCGGGTTTACAGCAGGATTATCGGTCGTGCGCCTGGAAGAGGAAGGAGTCAGACCGGATCAGGGCGAGATTGTTGTAACCGGTGCTACTGGCGGCGTTGGAAGCATGGCTGTAGCGATGCTTCACTCCCTCGGATATGATGTGGCAGCTGTTACCGGGAACGCCGAGGCCCATGATTATCTTCGGAATATTGGGGCAGGACGTATTCTCTCCCGCGAAGATGTAAATCCGGACAAGCGCAAGCCGCTCGGCAAAGCGATGTGGGCCGGGGCCGTCGACCCAGTTGGGGGAGAGACGCTCGCCTACCTGCTGAGTACGATGAAGTATCACGGCACTGCGGCAGTCAGCGGACTTACCGGAGGGACGGACGTGCCTACGACAGTACATCCTTTTATTTTACGTGGTGTGAATCTGGCCGGGATTGATTCGGTGTACTGCCCGGCAGAAAAAAGACAGTATGTATGGAACCGTCTCGCAAGCGACCTGAAAGTACAATCACTGCTTGATACGATTGCAAGCGAGACCACCCTGGATGATTTGGCGGAGAATCTTGACGCTATTTTGGAAAGCCGGATCCAGGGCCGTCGGATCGTCGCTTTGAAATAGCAAAACTCAGGCCCTCCATTTGGATACGTAAGGATTGCCGGTTTCAAAGAACCGCCATGGGTAATGGCGCGCTTCGCCGCTTCCGGAAATACCGACGCGCGGGCCGTTTTCAACTACAGGTTCATAGTCTTTTGGTGACAGATACAGCGGCGGATGGTCAAGTTCATGGCCGTAATAGCTCATATCAATGCCAAGAGCTTTTGTTAACTTGCCGGGGCCGTTTGTCTGCTGAATGCCGCGGACACGGTGCCGGCGTTTTTGAATAAGCTCAAGGCCCGCTACTGGCTCGACAGCGCGGATGAGGACAGCCTCCGGAGATTCCTCCACCCCGCTGACGATATTTAGAAGCGCATGGGTATGCATCGTGTACATATATACGTAACCCGGGGGAAAAAACATTACATCCGTCCGCTTTGTTCTGCGGTAATTGTAGCTGTGGGCAGCCCGGTCCACCGGGCCGATATAGGCTTCCGTTTCAACAATTCTGCCGGCTGCAGGACCTTCCGGCGTTTCATGCACAAGTACACAGCCGATCAGGGCCCGGGAGAGTTCGAGTGTCGGTTTTTCGTAAAAATCCTTTGAAATAACAGAATAAAGTGCCATAGGGAAGAATCCTTTCTTTAGGTGTATACGAAAAGGAATATATTGATTATGATAGAAATATAATGTATATAGTTTTACATAGCGAATAAGAAGCGTTTTTTAGTGTACCAAATTCCGGGTCATAGTAAAAATATTAAGGCAGGAGATGGAAGAGGTGCTTATATGGGTATAGCAGTCACGGTTATTATAGCTTTAATCATCATTGGAGCAGTTATTTTAATTCAGCGGGATCAGTATTTGAAAAAAGTCCGGCAGTACGATAGAAAAATGGAAGAGGAAATTGAGGGAAAGAGCTCGCAGTACCGCGAGGATATCCAGGCGATACGCGGCAAATATGAGGAAGAAAAAGGGAAGCTGACGGATTACATTTATCATCTGGAGAAAATCTCACGGGAACCGGAAGAAATGAAAACACATGAACTGCTTCGAAGCATTAAAAATGATCTTGTCGAAGCAAATCAGATTGCTGTGGATGAAATGTTAATTTCCGGACACGTGTACGTTCCGCTCGATGACCGGACGGAGCTTTCGACCCGCCAGGTGGACCACGTCGTTTTGACGAGCCGCGGACTGTATGTGCTTGAAACACAGAAATGGAAAGGCCATATTATTCACGGCGTCAGTAAACACAATGCCGGGACACTTGATTTTGTGCTTGATACGCTGTACCCGGATCTTGAAGAAGACGTGGAAACGACAATGGTTTTTCAAAACACAAGCCGGGGGCATATTCGGTCAGGAACATTTGAAGTACACGACAGTCCGATTGAACATGCCAAAGCGACGGCTTCGATTACAGAAGATTTTCTGCGCAGGGAAAAGCACAATCCGGGCGAAGTGACGCCAATTATTTTCTTTGGCCATTCGAACACGCAGGATGACCGATTTGTTCAGGACGTGTCGGTGGATGCCTATACGCATCGTTTTACGACAGAAGCAGCACTGCGTGCGTTCTTTCATGAGCAGTTTTCCCAAAATGCGCCCCTGTACTCCCAGGAGCAGCTGTATCAAATGGAACGCTCCATCATTACGACAAATTACGTTTCATAGATGCTTTTATACAGAAGCCGCCCCGGCATTTTAGAGTGACCCCATAATATGAGACAGGAAAAAACACCCCCAACGTCGTATGTAGTATTAACGATGATCTGGAGGTGT
>NZ_JBQLIA010000016.1:0-70755 GCF_056034345.1 Marinococcus sp. LNSP9103-4
GCAAACATCTTCTCCCGTTCATCTTTGACGTAATAGCCGCTGTCAGGATCGGTCGTGCTTTGTTTGACCTCCCGTCCGCCCGGTTCGCGGCGGGCGGGAGGCAGGGGCTTTTTTCCATGGACCTCACGGTCCCGGTGAATTTCAGCATCCAGTTGCGCCTGGTACGCCCGGGCTTCAGCTGCTACATGAACGCGATCAAATTTTTTCTTGTTGGCGTTCGCTTTCACGTGGGTGGCATCGATATAAAAGACGGACGGATCCACAAAGCCGGCGGCCGCTGCTTCCTCGAGCACGCGTTCAAATATCACTTCGAACAACCCGCTGTCCCGAAACCGGCGCGTGTAGTTTTTGCCGAAGGTGGAAAAGTGCGGCACAGGCTCCAAAAGTTCCAACCCAAGGAACCATCGGTAGGCCACATTCGTTTCGATCTCCCGCACCGTCTGACGCATGGAACGAATGCCGAACAAATACTGGAGCAACACCATTTTTACCAGACGGACCGGATCAATACTCGGCCGGCCGATGGGGGCATAGAGGGATGCGACTTCGTCGTAAATAAAGGAAAAATCCAGCGCGGCCTCGATCTGGCGGACCAGGTGGTCCGCGGGCACTAACTGATCCAGCTGAATGGTCGCTTCCCGGTAACGAGCTTCTTCCGAACTCCGCCTCATCATGCACCATAACCCCTTTCCAGGCTATTTCTTTTTATCATAGCACAAAAAAACTGCCGACACGCTCTAAAATTAGAGTCATTGTCGACAGTCTGAGACCGCTTCGGCGGTCTAACATACTAGCTTCCGATTCGTTTTTCATGTTTCGCTGCGGAGCGCTGCCGTTCAAAGCAGTATCGTATTACTGCCTGACGCTCTTTTTCGGCCAGATCCAAAAACTCCATGCTTGCCCTCTTCGGCCGGCGCTCTTCTTTTTCCAGCACTCTTCTAACCGCAGCAGTACAATGCAGGTAATGCATCGCCCCGTCCTCCATTGGGAAAGCGAGCGTGATCTGCACCTGTTCATCTTCAAGCAGCTTTGCTTTTGGCGGCACGACGATCATGCATCCACCGCCGCTCACATTTACCGTCACCGTAGTGAACGGACGGTAATGGCCGTGTACAGCTGTATTGACGCTTGTTTCCACGCGCACATAATTTCTGCGCTGCACCCGCTGCCATTCCTTTTTAGCAGGCCGTTCAATGATCAGGGCTGGTATGTGCCCTTTTTGACGGGAAAGCACTTTAGAACGAAACGAATAAACAGCACTGTCCTCCCCGACAAACCATACATGGACTGCTCTGCCTGCCTGAAAGGAAATAATTTTACCAGTCTCTTTTTCTGTAGGCATAGCAATCGTGAACGTATGTTCATCTGCATCAAGCAGCTGGGATTTATATTGGGTATCGTTGTCATGTGGTTCTTTCGTTTTTATGTTTTCATGCAGATGCCAAACGCTTCCAATCTCGTACAATAGCTAAAACCCCTTTTACTATATATATCGGATAAAAAGAAACAGTGTTAAATTTCTTTGGCACCGGCACCAGCCTGCTCCCGTACATATTTTGTCAGCTCGGCCGTGATTTCATAGCGCAGAAACGGTGTGATTAAATAAATACCGTTAAAATAGCGGAGCGTTTCATCAATCAGTTCTTTTGCGATAGCGATGCCTTCCCGTTGGGCTGCTTCGGAATCGTTCCCGCAGGCCGCCATCCGCTTCCGCGTATCCCCGGTTAACTGAATCCCCGGAACCTCATTGTGAAGAAACTCTGCATTTCCCGCGCTCACAAGAGGCATGATGCCGATAAACACGGGCGCTCCGAGTCCCCTGACCGCTTCATGGATCGTTTCAATCCGTTCAATGTCATACACCGGCTGGCTCATAAAATAGTGCGCCCCTGCATTCACTTTCTTTTCCAGCCTTTTTACAGCTTTATCAATATGAAGCACATTCGGGTTAAACGCTCCCCCGATGGAGAAATTCGTCTTTTCTCCAAGGGACTTCCCGGAAAACAGCCGCCCTTCGTTCATTTCCCGTATCAGAGAGATAAGGGATACGGAGTTCGCATCATATACAGACTTCGCCCCTGGAAAATCCCCGACCTTCGAAGGATCGCCGGTAATCGCCAGCAGGTCCCGCACGCCAATTGTGTGAAGCCCCAGCAGATGGGACTGCAGACCGATCAGATTCCGGTCCCGGCAGGCGATATGCAAAAGTGGCCTGGCAGAGGTCTGCTGCTTGAGCATCGCTCCCATAGCGAGATTGTCAATCCGCGGGGAAGCAAGGGAATTATCGGCAAGCGTAACTGCATCCGCTCCTGCGTCATGAAGCGCCTGGGATCCGCGTATAAATTTTCCTGTTTTCAGTTTTTTCGGTGGGTCAAGCTCTACGATGACCGTTTTCTCAGTTTTCACTTTTTCATGGAGGGGCACAACCGGTTCCTTATCGGCTGTCGCCTTAGCCGCCGGAGCTTTTACCTTTACCGGGCGCTTCGTCTTTTCCGGAACGTCGTGTTTAACAGCTTCCGCTATCATGCGGACATGCTCAGGCGTCGTTCCGCAGCAGCCGCCAATCAGACGGATGCCCTGTTCTTTAAAGCGGAAAGCCTGCTTATAAAAGTACTCCGGGTTGGACTGGTACACGTAACGACCGTCATACCAGTTTGGAAGACTGGCGTTAGGATAAGCCGAATAATATGCCCGTCCGGTTAATTCCGCCTGCTCAAGCGATTTCAATATATGATACGGGCCCATCCTGCAGTTGAGTCCGACCACTGAAGCGCCGGCATTCTCGATCCGGCTGAAGGCTTCAGTGATCTGCACTCCCCCATGCATGACGCCGACATCACCAAGTGCCACCTGGGCAATAACAGGAATCTCTTCATCTTTACTGCGGATGTAACGGACGATCTGCAGAAGCTCGGGGAGGTCGTAAAACGTTTCGAGTAGCAGACCATCCACCGGTTCCGCCAAAAAGACATTCACCTGTTCCTGCAGCGCCTGATTTAGAAACTCATCTGAATGTTCGCTCACCTGAACGCCTTTAATCCCTCCGACTGTAGCAAATACATAAGCCGAGCCGCCGGAAGCCTTCCTCGCCAGCCGCACGCCGGCCCGGTTAATATCCTGCACTTTATCTTCAAGCCCGTAGCCTTCAAGCTTCACCCGGTTCGCCGCGTAGGTATTTGTCTGGAGAATATCCGCCCCGGCTTCTGCGTATTCCCGGTGAGCATACTCCACAGCCTCAGGGTCCGTTAAATTCATAGCTTCAAACGAGCCCTTATAGCCTTTCTGGTAAAGATACGTGCCCATTGCCCCGTCGCCGATCAAAATCGAGGAATCGAGTTTTTCGAGTACGTTCATAGCCTTGCCCCTCTCCTGCTTGTGCTTATGAGTTACAGCGCTCTGAGCGCCTGTTCGAGATCTTCAATTAAATCGTCCTTATCCTCTATGCCGATGCTGAAGCGGAGAAGACGGTTATCAACGCCGTTTTGAACCCGTACCGCTTCCGGCATATCTGCGTGTGTCTGTGTTGCCGGATACGTAATAAAGCTTTCAACCCCGCCCAGACTTTCTGCAAACGTGATGATTTTAATGTTTCGTAAAAATGAATCTACCCACTCTTCGTTTTCAAGACGGAAGGAGAGCATTCCGCCCCGGCCCGAGTAAAGCACGTCTGTTACCTTTTCATGACCGCTGAGATACTCTGCGATGGCTTTGCCGTTTTCTGTATGCTGCTTCATGCGGAGTTTTAAGGTTTTCATCCCCCGCATCAGCAGCCAGGAATCAAACGGGCTTAAAATTGTACCCATGCCGTTTTGAAGTGCCCCAATTTTTTCAGAAAGCTCGTCCACATTGGATACAATCAGTCCGGCAATCAAGTCATTGTGTCCGCCTAAATATTTCGAGGCCGAGTGCACCACAATGTCCGCCCCTTCTTCTATCGGGCGCTGAAGCACTGGCGTATAAAACGTATTGTCCACAATAAGCCAGGCACCGTGCTTTTTCGCGAGCAGCGAAAGCTCCTTCAGATCCGCTTCCTGCATCAGCGGGTTCGTCGGCGTCTCAATAAACAGCGCTTTTGTTTTATCTGTTATCAGCTGTTCAAATGCTTCGAGATCCCTCGGGTCACCGTATGTAACCGTGACGCCCCAGTGCCGCCATCCTTCTTCGAACAGACGGTACGTGCCACCGTAAATATCGCTTGTTGCAATCACTTCATCACCGGTTTCAAATATCGCAAACAGCGTCTGGATCGCAGCCATCCCCGAGCTGAGGGCAAACCCGTGTTTACCTCCTTCAAGCGCGGCGATACCGTTTTCAAGCAGGTCCCTCGTCGGGTTGGCCGTCCGGGAATAGTCGTATCCCGTCGATTCTCCTATACCTGTATGTTTATACGCTGTGGAAAAATAAACAGGAGGATTGATCGCTCCGGTCCGCGGGTCGGAATTATTACCCAATTGTGCCAGGATGGTTTCTATCTGCAGTTGCTTTGACATGTCACAGCCCTCATTTCTGTAAAATTAATGCATTAAATGTACGAAAAGGTCTTCTTCCTTAGACAGAAGAAGACCTTGGCATGCAATACTTCTTCTCATCTCGCAAGCACAGCTTGCAGGAGTTAGCACCTGACCGCTTCACCTGCGGCTGGTTGCTGAGACTTCCAAGGGCCGATCCCTCCATCTCTCTTGATAAGAAACGTTATATGATTACTTTCCAAAGTACATGAAACGAATCGATATTGCAAGTAACCTTTTTATTCCGGTGCAATATCAACATGCAGCTGGTTTTCATTGCCGCAGACGCAGCGGCGAAAACCTGTTTCCATTTCCCCGGCCTTGTTCTTTCTGCCGCGTAGAATGTACTTTTCCCCGCATTTTGGACAGCGGATAACAACGCGGTAACGGCGGTCTTCTGACATAGTAGCTTCGTCCTTTCGAGTTGTTATTTCGCATTGGCTTTATTTGCTTTCGACAACGCAAACCACCACAAAAATAGCATGAACGGGATAAGATAATACAGAATATTGCCTAAAGAAGCGCTTAATATATAGTCGTACAGCCCGTGGAAGATAAGCGGAATCGCAAGAGCAAGAAAAAAAGAGAAGAGGCGCCTGCCATGACGGGAGGCGCGTTTCGCTGATACCGCATAATAACCCATAATCACACCCAGGAGCGCATGCACCGTCACTGGCAGCAGCGCTCTGGTAACAGCCGTTTCTATGCCGTTTGCAATTAAGTACAGGATGTTTTCAAGCGAAGCAAAGCCAAGCGACAGGGAAAGCCCGTAAATAACACCGTCGTAAGTATTTTTAATCGGAGCAAATCGAAGCACAAACGTATACAGGAGGAAAAACTTGATGCCTTCCTCTAGCAAGGCCGCCTGGGTATACTGCGCCGCAAAAAGCGGCATGCTTACCCCTTCTGTTTCAAGCGCATGTTCGATCACAAGCACCGGGAATACAATCAGTACCCCTATGACAAACGCACGGATGACCGGCAGCCTCCGCTCCACGTCCGCCCGGCGTTTTAATGTGAAATATATCAGTAAAGCAACAGCCGGCGCCAGGGCCGCCATAATCAGTGCGATCAACTTTCGTTCTCACCCTCTCTTGTTAAACGTATCGTATCATGCTATGTTCAAATTCGTAAAAGAATAATGCCAGCCATAGCCGGGCCGACGAGGAGGAATTGAAATGAAAAAAATACTAGTTATCCACACAGGCGGCACGATCGCCATGACCCAGACAGAAGAAAGCGGCGTGGAGCCGGGGCTTCACAACCCTTTAAGCCACTGGAGCCGCATTGCCAATCAAATTGCTGAGATTGTTACGAGCGATTTCCTGCATCTCCCGTCTCCTCATATTACTCCGGAGCACATGCTCTCTTTACACGAGCATATGCTTGAAAAGCTTTCCGAGGATACATATGACGGTGTCGTCATTACGCATGGCACCGACACCCTGGAAGAAACTGCCTATGCGCTCGATCTTTTTCATGACAAAGACCTGCCGGTGGTAGTGACAGGCGCAATGCGTTCTAGCAACGAAATCAGCGCTGACGGCCCCCAGAATTTCCTGGCAGCGGTCCGTACTGCCGCAAGCGAGAAAGCCCGGAGCATCGGAGTTCTCGTCGTTTTAAACGAAGAAATCCATTCTGCAAAAAACGTGACAAAAACCCATTCGTCCAATATTGCCACATTTCAGAGTCCGCAATACGGTCCGCTCGGCTTTGTGACGAACAACGAAATATTTATCCATCACTACCCGGCAAGCCGCGAGCATTTTTCGCCGGTCCATATGAATAAGAAGGTCCTCCTTTTAAAAATGGCAGCCGGCATGGATGCTGCTTTGCTTTCCCCGCTGCTTGACCAGCCGCTTGACGGTATTATTATCGAAGCATTCGGCCAGGGCAACATTCCTCCAACCATCGTGCCGCTGCTTGAGGATTCGATTGCCAAACAGGTGCCTGTGGTCCTTGTTTCCCGCTGCCACAGCGGTGTCGTCCAGGCTACCTACAGCTATGAAGGAGGCGGCTACCAGCTGAAGCAAAAGGGCGTTATTTTTACGAACGGGCTGAACGGCCAGAAGGCGCGCCTGAAGCTGCTCGCTGCCCTCGATGAAAAACGGCCGCTCGAAGCTATCCGCGCCTGCTTTGAACACATTGAGTAGCATCCCCTCCACATTAAAAAAGCCACCAGTTTATTAAAACGAAGTGGCTTTTTTTCGTGCTATATTTTCCGCTATTTTCTCTCCATGAAAGCGTCCGTTTTCGATAAATATCTCGTTCGCTTCATCTCCTGCGGCTATAACTCCGGCAATATAAACGTTTTCCCGGTTTGTTTCCATCGTTTCCTCATCAAAGGACGGACGGCCTGACTGTTCATCAACAGCAATACCGAGCTGGCGGAAAAAAGCTCTCGATGGATGATAGCCGGTCATGGCGAAAACAAAATCAGCCGGCACGGAATGGGAGACGCCCCCTTGTTCATAAACAACCTGATCGGGCTCAATACGCACCACGTCTGCTTCAAATTCCATCCGGGCTGCGCCGCGCCGGACCATTGCCTGAAAATCGGGGAGGATCCACGGCTTAATGCTTTTAGAATACTCCTCTCCCCGGTAGAGAACCGCCACCTGAGCGTTCACCTGCTCAAGAGCAAGAGCAGCGTCTACAGCTGAATTTCTCCCGCCGATAATAACGATTTTCTGGTTAAAATGAGGATGGGCTTCTTCAAAGTAATGCTTTACATGCGGCAAGCTTTCTCCAGGCACGCCCATGTGATTTGGATTATCATAGTAGCCGGTGGCTATGATAACGTGAGGAGCTTTCCACTCCCGGACCCCTCCCTGCAGCGTTTCAGTTTGCACCAAATAACCTTCCTCCGTTTCCAGGATCGTCTGCACTTCTTCGTAATTGTAAATACGCAGTTTTTCCGCTTCCGCTACTTTGCGGTAATAAACTAAAGCCTCCTGGCGCCGGGGCTTTCGGTCTACAACCGGAAAAGGATGGCCGCCGATTTCAAGTTTATCCGCAGAGCTGAAAAACGTCTGGTGTACGGGGTACTCATAAATGCTGTGGACGATATTTTTCTTTTCGATAATAGCTGCATCAATTCCCCGGCGCTTTAATGCGATCGCTGCTGCCAGACCGCAAGGCCCGCCCCCAATAATAATTACTTGCTCATTCATATTCATACTCCTTTATTCACTGTCGGAATGACTGTTTCTCAACACAAACAGGTGCGTTTCCGCCGGGGCACCGTGGCGCATCGGTATGCTGGTCGTGCCGTAGCCGTTGCTGATAAACAAAGCCTGGTATTTTTCATCGTACCAGCCCCCCTTTAATTTCGGCCCCCAGCCGAAAAGCCGGATTTGACCGCCATGGGTATGTCCGGTAAGCATATACACCGCCCGTTCGGAAAAAGGGCCGTACCGGTAATACGCTTCCGGATTGTGGGCAATAAGCAGGTCTGCCTCTGGCACAAGTGCCGGATTACGGTAGGATTCGTAAAAGCGTTCCTCTCCGAAGGAAGCGATCGTAAAATCACTTTCCTTTAACGTGTATGCATTTTTTTCAAGAATTTCGATCCCCTCCTGATGCAGAAGCGGCCTAAGCCATCTGCGACCCACCTGCAGATCGTGGTTTCCCCAGACAAACACGACCGGGGCATGACTGCGGAGCAGGCGGAGATTCTGTCTGATACGTTCAGCTGGCACGCCCAGCTCGGTCAGGTCACCGCCAATAATAACCAGATCAGGCTTCCGTTCGAGCTGCCGGAATAATGCAGGCGATATCCGCCGGCGGTGAATATCGGTGATGAAAAAAATGGAGGAGCCCTCCACCTCCGGCGGCAGATTTTTATATTCCAGCTCATGAGTTCTTACTTTATTCTGCCATGTTTCCTGCAGGACTCTGCCGGCATACAGCACAGAAAAAAGAAGAGGAGCCAGCAGCCATTTTTTCATGATGGAACCCCTCTTTTCCTTTATAAAATTTGAACGTTTCCGGACAATTTAAAAACGAGTATACGTATACCGTTTATCTCCGCTATACTTATGTAAGGGAAAAACTGACCGGAAAGAAGGTATTTAAACGATGGATCTTATTGTCTTTTTAGCAGGAGCCGCTTTATTTGGAGGAGGCTTTTTTTTGCTTTTATATTTTCTGTTCAGAAAAAAACCGCTCACCTGGCCGTTTGTATTAATGATTTTTGGCGTGATTGCCTGTTTTGTCGGCCTTCTTTTATCTTCACCACTGACAGAAACATCTGCCGCGTTCATTTCTACTGAAACATACTCATGATGAACGGGGATACCAGGGCGGTAATGACAATCAATATAAATGCGGCCAACAGCGTATGGGGAAGAGTCAGCATTGGACTCTCTTCTTCCTCCGGCTCTTCCTCTTTTCCGGAGTAGCGTGAACGCCTTAAAGCCTCCTGGTGCTCCTCTTCACCCGAAGTCTCCCCGCCTGCACTGCCACGACGGCGGCTGAGGCGGCTTCGATCTGCATCCGGATGCTTTGCATTTTCCTCCGTACCGGCGTTTCGCTTTTCCATACGTGTTTTATTCATGCTTCGCTCTCTCCCTTCCGAAAAACAGCTCCTCCAGTCGTATTTCCCACGGGGCTGTTTCTTTTTCTTTCTCTGCTCCCTGATGCTCACGAAAAGGAAGCCTGTGCCCGCACATATCGCAGCAGGGTTCGGGACGTTTCATTAACGCTTCCCTAAAAACCTGCAGTAATAAACGTCTCCGGCATTCTTCGTTATTTTCTAACCATTGTATCATAACCTTCAGCTTTTTCTGCTTTTCAAACGATCGCTGCTGCACCTGCTTTTCCAGCTCTTCCAGAAGCTCTGCCTCAGGCTTCCCTGGGTATTTTTCAAAATAGTAAGTAAGAAAACGGGCAGCAGTTTCTGTCCATCCCATTCTGTTTATCAGGTCATCTGTTATTTCTCCCCGGCTGCTTTGGGCTGCCGCAGCCAATGCGGAGCCGAGCTCATTCACAGGGGGGAGCTCTGCTTCCATCAGCATCTGCGGAATAATGATGTCTTCCTCCAGGTAGAGCACCGCCGCCCATGCCTGTCTTCCGTCCCTTCCAGCTCTTCCGATTTCCTGAATATACGATTCTGCATCTTTTGGAAAATGATAATGAAGAACAAATTCGACGTTAGCTTTATTCAGCCCCATACCAAAGGAATTTGTGCACACTACGACGTCCAGGTCGCCGTGTAAAAACTGCTGCTGGATCATCAGCCTGGCCTCATTTTCAAGCCCGCCGTGATAAGCCTCCACCCGGTGGGAGGTTTTTTCCTGGAGCAGCGCTTTAAGCTCTTCGCATTTTTTCCGGCTCGATACGTAAACCAGTCCGGGACCGGGAGCCTTCTGAACGAGCTCGACCATCTCTCTTTTCTTTTCCCGCTCACTCGTGCACCGTTGGACAAACAGAGCAATATTTGCACGATCCACCGAATGAATGAATTCTTCCGGCGCTTTCATCTGCAGCTGTTTTTTAATGTCAAGCTGCACTTCCGGGGTTGCCGTTGCCGTGAAAGCTGCCATACATGGACGTCCCAGTGCTTGCCGAACCGGCCCGATTTTTAAATAATCCGTCCGGAACTCGTGCCCCCACTGGGAAATACAGTGGGCCTCGTCCACTACCATCATTGACACTTTTACACTCTTCAGCCGCTCTACAATAAACGGCAGGGAGAGAGCTTCCGGAGATATATACAAAAGCTTTAACGACGAAAGCCGGCTGAGCACCCGGGATTTCTCCTCCGGGCTCATAAAGCTGTTGTAGGCGGCGGCTGCTTTAATATGCTTCGCCCGCAGCTCCTGGAGCTGATTATCCATCAAAGACAAAAGCGGGGAAACGACAATTGTCAGACCGCTCTTCATTAAAGCGGGCAGCTGAAAGCAGATGGACTTGCCGCTTCCAGTCGGCAGGACAGCCAGGGTGTCCGTATCTGCCAGCAGCGCATCCACGATCGGCTCCTGGTACTCATGCAGAGAAGGAAAGCCAAAGTATTTATTCAGCGCTTCTGTTTTTCCGTTCACCTTTTTCCCCTCCTTTTGCCAGTGCAAGCCGGATCGCAAAATATGTCACGTCCCCGCCCAGCTGTTCTTTCAGCGCCTTCAGCTTAAACGTGTCAAGAGAAGCAGCCACCCGGCGTATGGCTTCCTGCTGCTTTGGCGGAACCAGATGGTCAATGGAAAATCCTTCGACCTCGCCGGCAATTTCCACAAAATGGTCTTCAATGGTACTCTCCTTTAAACGGCGGGCACGGGCGACCTCTTCGAGTGACAGTCCCCTGTTTATAAAATCAAGCGTCTTTTCAGCTGTGACGGTAAGCTGAGGATTTCCTCCGGCGTCCAGGCATTCATAAAGAACAGTGCCCGGCCGGCTCTCCGCTTTTTTTATTAAGGTGTGCACCGTGCCCTGAAATAAATACTCAATTTCGGCCTTTTCCATGCCCTGGATGCGCGCTATTTGATCTGTCGTTTTACCGAGAGTTTCCGCTCCCGTCAGCTTGTATACAAATATAAATGCCTGTATCTCCTTCAGTTCATGCAAGCAGCTCTTTATTTCTTCATATAACCTGTTCATGGCAGTGTATCTTTCCGCTCCCCATGCCGACAGCTTTTGTTTTACCCACTCCTGTGCTGACACATCCTGGATAATAGGCACAAACTGTTTTTTCTGCTGATACAGGTGGGAGAGCGTCTGAATCAACAGAGCAATCCTTCTCCAAAACTGCCGTCCCGTGTCGCGGTACGCCCAACCGTCAAAGCCTGCTTCTTCCAGTATTTTCTCCCACGGTTCAATAGCAGCGGCAGCCTCTGCACCCGGGATTCCTCCGGCCTCCAGCCAGCCGCGTTGATAAAAAGAGGCGGTAATGTGTTCAAACTGCGGTTTGTCGAGCCTGGCCAGGGCCCCGAACAGGTCCTTCGATTGAAACCACTTGGCGTCTGTGATCGTCTGGGAGGACCGCTTTCCAGACAAAAGGTGATAGGCAGAAGCGTCTGTACGTTCTCCGCGGAGCCTTTTTAATGCTATCAGGATCATCGCCTCTTGAAACAGCAATACGCCTCTTCCTTTCTATTCGTTCATCAAAATGCCACAAGTTAGGCTGTGTGGGGCGTTTCATATCTGTTGAAAAGTTTATCACGAAGAAATACAATATGGAATAGACCTTACGACGCTCTTCAATCAAGCGCATAAGTTTATAGATATCCGATCACATGGAGGGACACAGATGGCGAAATACACCATTGTTGATAAAGATACATGTATCGCCTGCGGTGCCTGCGGGGCGGCAGCTCCCGATATTTTCGATTACGATGAGGAAGGTCTGGCCGAAAACATCATCGATGATAACCAGGGTACAGAGAGCATTCCGGACGACCTTGAAGAAGATATGATCGACGCTTTTGAAGGCTGCCCGACCGATTCCATCAAAGTAGCGGAGGAACCGTTTGGCGGTGACCCGTTTAAATTCGAATAAGCACCGTGCCCCCAGGCTGCTGGGGGTTTTTTTACAGATTCTGTTCCCTGCCTTTCTTCCGTCTTTCATTCCTGCTATAATGCAGGAGATGTTTACTATACATATTGAAGGAGGAGATTGCCTTGGCAGAAAACAAAGAAGTGGAAGTGCTCATTGAAATTCCGACAGGCAGCCAGAACAAATACGAATTTGATAAAGATAAAGGTGTCTTTAAACTCGACCGCGTGCTTTTCTCTCCGATGTTTTATCCAGCAGAATACGGTTACATCGACGACACGCTGGCGCTCGACGGAGACCCGCTTGACGTACTTGTACTCGTTACCAATCCAACATTTCCAGGCTGCGTCATTGACGCCCGGGTCATTGGCTATTTAAACATGATCGATGACGGGGACGAGGATCAGAAGCTGCTCGCTGTACCAACGGAGGATCCACGTTTTGAAGGAGTAACTACGCTTGATGATGTACCGCAGCACAAGCTAGATGAAATCTCCCACTTTTTCCAGACGTACAAAGAGCTTGAAAAGAAAACGACTAAAATCGGCGGCTGGGAAAACGAAGCAGAAGCAGCTAAGCTTGTACAGGAATCCATCGACCGTTATAACAACCAGTAATTATCAAACGGGCCGGCAGCGGGATATTTTTCTGCTGCCGCCGGTTTTTTATACATGCATGAAACCGAAGAGGCTGAATACCAGTTTCTTTTCGTATGTTCAGCGGCGTCAGGTAAATTGACACCTGTACTGGAGTATGATAAAGTTCTTTCCAACTACGCGTAGACATTTGTCCTCCAGAGAAATACAAATGGGCATTTAAAGCACAAAATGTCAACGGACTTTTTGTGAATGAACGAACAAGGGAGTGGAGTAACATGCAGAAAACTATGAACGAAGAAGAAACAGCGACCAGCAATCAGACGTTTCGTGTGCTTGTATCCGATTCGATGAGCAGCGAGGGCCTGTCGCCGCTGCTTGAAAGCAACCAGGTACAGTGCGTTCAGCAGCACGTTGATGAGGCAGAAGGACTCGATTCTTTTGATGCCCTGCTCGTCCGGAGCGGTACGACCGTCACTGCGGAAGTAATGGATTCCATGCCGAACCTCCGCATCGTAGCCCGCGCCGGTGTTGGAGTAGATAATATTGACATTGATGCCGCTACCAAACGGGGGATTGTAGTGATCAACGCCCCGGACGGCAATACCATCTCCACGGCCGAGCACACATTTGCCATGATGGCTTCGCTCGCCCGTAAAATTCCGCAGGCGAATGCCTCATTAAAGTCCGGTGAATGGAACCGTAAAGGCTTCCAGGGTACGGAGCTTCGTGGAAAGACGCTTGGCATTGTAGGCTTCGGCCGTATCGGTTCGGAGCTGTTCAAGCGGGCCAAGAGCTTTGAAATGAGCGTTATCGTATACGATCCGTTCCTGACAAAAGAACGCGCAAACGAAATGGGCGTTGACCTCCGGGACTTCGAAGAGCTGCTTGGAGAGGCGGACGTAATCACTGTTCATACGCCGCTCACCAAAGATACAAAAGGCATGCTTGGCCAGGAGAACCTTGGCAAAACAAAGCCCGGAGTAATGCTGTTAAACTGCGCCCGCGGCGGGATTATTGATGAAGACGCCCTCGTTCATTATCTTGAAAGCGGCCATGTGGCAGGCGCGGCTCTTGACGTTTACGAAGAGGAGCCGGCGAATGAAAATCCACTCATCGCATTTGAACAGGTCGTCAGCACGCCGCATATTGCGGCTTCAACAAAAGAAGCCCAGTTAAACGTTGCTTCCCAGGTCTCCGACGAGGTGCTTCAGTTTCTGCAGGGGCTGCCGGCCTTAAACTCCATTAACCTCCCGACCATGTCGAAAGAAAAGTTTGAAGCGATACGCCCGTACTATGAATTTGCCCGCCGCATGGGTAATATCATGTCCCAGAGCGTAAAAACGCCCGTTCAGGAGCTGAACGTGCGCTACAGTGGCAATGTCACCGACCTTGAAACATCTATTCTGACCCGCTCCCTTCTCGCCGGCTTTCTCCAGAGCCGTATTGACGCACCGGTCAATGATGTGAATGCCTCCACGATCGCCAAGGAACGGGGCATTGACTATGGAGAGCAGTTCGGCTCCCAGTCGCTTGGCTACTCCAACCTGATTCAGGCGACCGTCGAAGGCGAAGGCCGTTCGTTTGCGCTGTACGGCACCTATGTGAAGGAATACGGTCCGCGCATCGTACGCATTAACGACTTTAATGTCGACTTCTATCCGACCGGCCACCTCATTTATATCCAGCATACGGATAAGCCGGGGGTTATCGGTAAGATGGGCCAAATTCTCGGACGGCATCAGATCAACATTGCCACCATGCAGGTTGGACGCCGCGAAGAAGGCGGCGAAGCCATCATGATGCTCGCCGTTGACCGTGAAGCCAACCAGGATGTCGTAAAAGATTTAACGTCCATTGAAGAAATTTCCCTGGCCGATACGATTGAACTGTAGCAGTAACACAAAAAAGACGTGCCCGCGGGCGCGTCTTTTTTTGTACAGCTGCTCTTCTACCTGATCTCTTTTTTTAAATAAATATCGAAATGGTACACTTCTTCCCTTTCTCCCATTGACTCGTATAGAGCCACAGCAGGCGCATCTTCCTTGTCTGCCTGAATGAAAACAGCGGAAGCATTAAGGTTTTCCGCTTCCTTTATGAAAAAGATTAATAGATTTGTGGCGATTTTCTGCCGGCGAAACCGGGCATCCACAGCGAGATCATAAATGTAGATTTCACATGTTTCTTTTTCCATTTTATTCATTACGTAAGCCGTAAGGCCGGCTACAATCCGCTCGCTATAGGCCGCTGTACAGACAATTACCCTGTCGTTTGAAAGCTGCTTCAAAAGATAGGCATCCGAAGGCTTGTGCCCCGTGTACATCTCCTTTTCTTCAAACGCTTCACCATAAAGCTCGTTCAATTTCCTCATCTGCTTTACGCCCGCCCCATCGTTCTCCAGCCGCTGATAGGTAACCATCATAGGAAAACTCCTCCTTTCCGGATCTGTAATGCTCCGCTGCATTAACGGTGAATCGCTTCTAGCTGTCTTAAATATATTCAGTTTTATTGAAATCTTCAATTTAAATTCGTTTAATGATAAAAAAAAGACGAGCTCCGGGCCCGCCGCTGTCACTTTTTTATGCTTTCGGCCACAAATAGCCAAGCAGCTCGTTAAGCTGCTTTTCCCGGTTTTCGTTCAAAAAAATATCGCCGTTCCGGGTAATAAATGCATAATTCCCGTCTTTTTGAATCCACTGCTTCTGCATAGCCATCTGCTCCAAAAAGCAGTAGATAAAAATATGCTTTGTTTTGATATGCTTACCGTGCTTCTCCAATTTCAGCGATTTCTCCATAACCTTCCAGAAACGCCGGTGAATATGCCCTTCCTCATCAAGCCGGATACGTCCATGCACCCTCAGACGGGTCAGAAAAAACAAACATGCAGAGAGCAGCCAGCTGTCCCGTTCTACTGGCCCGCTCTGATCATTCAGCCAGCGGAGCAGCCCGACGTCAATGAAAACATCTTCACCACTGAGCTGTGTTTGAATAGTCTGTGCCGGAAGCTGCTTCATTTCTTATTTTCCCTATCCTGCTCAGTCGTAAATACTTCTGCGCTTCGTTCGTATTCAACGTCCACTGCCCCCATCCGGCTGTTCGCAATTCTCGCGGCGCTGAACAGATAATCCGACAGACGGTTCATATACATAAGCACCGGGGCGGGCACGTCTTCAGCTTCGCCTGCGCGAACAAGCTCCCGTTCTGCCCGCCGGCAGACGGTACGGGCAAGATGAAGCTCTGCCGATAACGGCGTGCCTCCGGGAAGAATAAATTTTTTCAGCGCCGGGGCCTCCTCCGTGTATTGGTCAATCCGGTGCTCGAGCCATTCCACCGTTGAAGCTGTGACCTTCTTTATAGCTTCCGGGCGAATGTCAGCTGTATCACTGCCACAGTCAAATAATTCATGCTGAATACGCTCAAGATCCTTCTGCAGATCTGATCCGCTTTTTTCCTCCGCCGCCATCAGCCGTGCCTTGCCAATCAATGCGTTTACTTCTTCAAAGCTTCCAAACGCTTCAATTCTCGCATCGCCTTTGTTTCTTTTTCCGCCTACCACGGCGGTGTCTCCGCGGTCTCCCTGCTTGGTATACAGCTTCATGTTTTTCACCCTTTCTATCCGGAAGCCGAATTATATTCATCTAACAATGATTCTATCAATTTTCCGGTGTGAAGGTAGTGCCAATGTAACTGTTCTTCCGGGAATGCTTCATTCTTCTTTATCGGTGCTGTCACCATAATCTCTTTGAGCTTCCCGTGGGAAAGCCCGGTACACCCGCGCTCATACATCCATTCAAAGGCCTTTCTTTGTATGTAAAGCTGTAAAGATGAAACCTCCTCGGCTGGCCAGCCTTCGGCCATGTGGATCCACAAAAAGCATGATTGTCCGGAGCCAAAAACAGCCTCCCGGCTGCCTGCGCTTTTTCTCCATACCTGCATCCCTGGAGAGCATTGGATGGTATGGGCCGGCCGCTTGTCGCGGCTTTCGTCAGTGAAAATATGCACAGCACCTTTTATTTTGTCCACTGAAAGCACCGCTCCATAAACCAGCTTTTTTAACGAAGGAGCGTACACGTTTAAAGCTGAACGTGAAACTGCTTCGGTTTGATACGCTGTTTCCGACCATGAAAGCGGTGCGTCCGGGTCATTACCTTCCGGCTGTGGCGGTCGCCAGTGCACGGCTGGTGCTTTTATTTCATGCTGCAGGCTGACATGAATATCAGCCTGGTACACTTCCGACAGCCGTTTTTCAGTAAAAACAGCCGCCGGTTCATCAAACGCTTCCGATTGGCCCTCTGAGAGCATCAGCACCCGGTCGCAGTATAGAGCAGCCGCCTGAATATCGTGCATTACGACTACCACAGTCCGGTTTTGTTCCGAAGCCCAGCTGCGAATGTAGTTTAACAATTCAATGCGATAGTGTATATCCAGGTGGTTAGTCGGCTCATCAAGCAGCAGACATTCCGGTTCCTGCGCAAGCAGTCTTGCAAGCAGTACCCGCTGTTTTTCACCACCGCTTAAAGCGTGAAACGAATGAAATCTTTTGGACCATACGTGCATCTGCTGCATCGCGTTTTGAATGACTCGTTCATCCTCTTTATTGCTTGCTGCCGGCCACAGGCCTTTTTGATACGCATACCTTCCCATTTCTACGACCTGGCGCGCCGAATAGGCTGCTGTAAGTTCGTCAAACTGCGGCAGGTAGCCGACAGTCTTAGCCCGTTCCGAAGAAGTGAACGAGCTCAGAGGTTTGTTTTTATACCGGATGCTTCCGGACGACACCTCATGCAGACCGGCCATCACGCGGAGCAGTGTAGACTTTCCGCTGCCGTTCGGGCCAACGATGCCGATCATCTCCCCAGCCTCAACGTTAAAGGAGATACGCTCAACGACCGTACTGCTTTTCCCGTAGCCGGCAGTTACGTTTTCGACCTGGACTTCTGCCATTACTGCCACCGCCTTCTTCGCTGATAAAATAAAAGCAGAGCAAATACAGGAGCTCCGGCCAGTGCCGTAATCACCCCGACCGGCACCTCTGCCGGAGCAGCCGCCGTGCGTGCAATCAAATCCGCCAGCATTAAAAACACTGCTCCGCCGCCAAAAGACAGCGGCAGCAGATGCTTATGATCCGGGCCCCACAGGAGCCGGATCATATGCGGAATCACGAGCCCTACAAACCCAATAGTGCCTGAAACAGCGACCGCTCCTCCTGTTAGTACGGATGCGCCGATTAAAAGCAGCAGCCTTATCCTCGGTACGTTCACCCCTACCGAGGAAGCACTGTCCTCCCCAAACGCAAACGCGTTGAGGGCGCGGGCATGCGGAAGCAGAAGCAGCACTCCTGCCAGCAGAAACGGAACAATCAGCTGAAAATAATCCCATCCTCTGCGGCTCACGCTGCCAAGCAGCCACTGAATAATCTGCCGGAGTTCTTCTCCGCTGAACGCAATCAAAAGCGACATAAACGCGCTGAGAAATGCGGTGATGATAATGCCCGCAAGAATCATCGTTTCAGTGCGCACAGCCCGTTCCACAGAGTAAACAAAAAGAAGCAGGACAGCAAGCGTTAAAAAACCGCAGACGATGCTGACTACCGGCAGGGTAAATCCGCCGAGCAGGGGTATCTGCCATCCGAAATACAATACGGCCACCGCCCCGAGCGAAGATCCAGAGGAAACGCCGAGCGTATAAGGATCGGCAAGCGGGTTCCGCAGCAGTCCCTGAAAAACAGCCCCGGCCAGCCCCAGCGCCCCTCCTACTGCGGACGCCAGAAGTACCCGCGGCAGCCGAACCTCCTGAATAATCGCTGCAGTACCGCTCTCTGTTTCAAGAGAGACAGGAAGAAACGGAAAAAACTGGCTCACTACCGCTTTGATGCTTACAGACAAAGGCACCGTTACACTTCCGGCGGAAACAGCGAGCAGCAGCACCCCGGTAAACGCTGCGAGCATCAGAAGATAAGCACTGGTGTAATTAGCTTTCAGCCATCGCATCCGGATGAATTCTTTCTGCCATTTCCTTAAGCCCTTCAGTAAGACGCGGACCCGGACGGCTCACTTTATCGCTGCTCAATGCGTATACTTCTTCATTTTCCACTGCAGGAAGAGTCTCCCAGCCTTCTCTTGAAGCAATCGTTTCAAGCGGCTCCTCTTCTGTCGGATACGTCGTTAAAATGATGTCCGGGGAAGCGTCAATGATTTCTTCTTCGCTCACCATCGACCATCCCTCCAATTCGCCGGCAGCGTTCCCTGCATGCACAGCATCAAGCATTTCATCAATAAACGTGCCGCTTCCTGCGGTATACAGATCAGGGGAGGCCCCTACTTCCACATACACCTGCCGGTCAGCCTCTGCTTCTTCGGTCGCCTTCTTTACTTCTGAGACGTCTTCTTTCATTCCATCGATAACTTCAGCGGCTTCCTCTTCTTCTCCGATGGTGCTCCCAATCAATTCGATGCTCTCATATACAGCTTCAAACGACTGCGCGTCCGGGACGGTAACTACCGGAATGCCCGCTTCCTCCACCTGGGAAAGAGAGTCTTCAATGCCGGATGAGGCGTGGGCAAGCACCACGTCCGGCTCCATGGAAATAATCTCTTCAATATTTGGTTCGAGGCCTGAACCGACGCTTTCGATGTTTGTAACCTCCTCCGGATATGTATCCGCATCGGTTCTTGCTTCGACCCGGTCGAGCGCTCCCAGCTCATACACTATTTCTGTATTGCTCGGTATCAGACTGACAATTTCTTCGGGCGCCTCGTCGAGCGTGACTGTCTCTCCAGAAGCGTCCGTAACTTCAATCGCTTCCGTATTTTCATTACTGCTGCCCCCGTCGCCGCCCTGGCTGCCGCTTTCTTCATCAGTGCTGCAGGCAGCAAGCGCCCCTGCTGCCGGTATTATCATTATCAGTGCTTTAAATTTCATCCATGCTCTTCCTTCCTGCTTATTATTCTGCAAGCTGGGCGATAAATATCTGCCTTGGGGAAGTTTCGAGTTGAAAAGGAGAAGCATCATAATCGCCGTAAAAAGCATGTATCTTCAGGCCGTGCGCTTCCATCATGCTGCGAAGCTGGCTTTCCTGATACATTTTCACTTTTTCCATGTATCTTCTGGTAGAATCTCCTTCTACGATGCTGATGCGTTTTACGACAAATTCATCCTGGATGCTTCGCTCCTGATAAATTTTCAGTCCATCCTTCACCGTTTCATCCCGGGGAACAATATGCTGCTTAATATACTCGGGGTTCAAATAATCAAAAACAAACCATCCTCCCGGCTTTAACGCAGAGGCGGCCTGCTGGAATATTAACTCATTTTCCTCATCGTCCGGAAAATAGCCAAAGCTTGTAAACAAATTAAAAGCCAGGTCGTATTCTTTCCGGATATGCACGTTGCGAATATCACCCCGCTGGTATTGCACCGCCAGTCCGTTTGTCAATTCAATTGCTTTTTTCAGCAGTGCCGGCGAGAGATCGATGCCGGTAACATCCACCCCTTTTCTCGCCAGCCAGCGGGCATGGCGCCCGTTCCCACAGCAAAGATCAATAGCCTTTGCGCCCGGCGTCAACGGAATCTTTTCCATAATCGTGTTTAATTCACTGGCCGCCTTCGTTTCATCGCGGTGGTCGTACACCCGCAAATAGTCTTCCTGAAAGTGCTCTTCGTACCAAGCTTTCATGCTGAACCGCTCCTCTAGCTTTACTTATTCGGCAGATCAATATAAAACGTCGTCCCTTCCCCCGGCTCGCTTTCCGCTGCAATAGCCCCGTGATGGGCGTCGACAATATTTTTAACTATGGCAAGTCCGAGCCCGGTGCCTCCCTTGCCCCGCGTCCTTGCTTTGTCTGCTTTATAAAAACGTTCAAATACATATGGGAGATCCTCTTTTGAGATTCCGCTGCCTGTGTCGCTGACTTCCATATGCAGCGATTCCCCGTTCACAGCCCTGATAGTGATAGCTCCCCCTGCTTCGGTGTGACGAATCGCATTATGAACCAGGTTTGTCAGGATCTGCTCTACCCGGTCAACATCAATATAGGCGTATTTCTCCGGAGCATGCAGATCCAGATCAAGCTGTACCTCAGATTCATCAGCAAGTCCCTGGAATTTCCGTTCCACCCGTTGAAAGAAGGAGGTTACTTCCTCCTCCTCTTTTTCGAGCTTCAGGTAGCCGGCTTCCATCCGGGCAAGATCAAGCAGTTCATTCACCAGACGCCCCATGCGCAGCGATTCATCGTAAATGATGCGTCCGATCTCTTTCTTTTCTTCCTCTGTCGCTGCAATATCATCCACGATGGCCTCACTGTATCCCTGGAGCATGCTGATTGGTGTCCGCAGCTCGTGGGATACGTTGGCGATAAAGTCCTTACGCAGCTTATCGTGCCGACGTTCTTCTGTCATATCCCTGACTACGGCTACCGCCCCGCGTACGTCTTCGTTGCCATAAAGCGGGGTGACCAGCACCGCAAAGCTGCGCCCCTGTACCTCAAACTCATCAAGCTGTTCCATTTCTGTTTCCACTGCTTTTTCAAACAGGCTGGTAACTTCCGCCGGAAGTGAACTCGCTTCCTTTTTATCCTCGAGCTGGTTCAAGCGGATGAAGTATTCCGCCGGGGGGTTAGTCAACACCATCGTCCCTCCCCGGTCAAAGGTGATCACCCCATCAGCCATGCTGTGTAGAATGCGGCTTAGCTGTTCTTTTTCCTGATTTAACGCTGTGAGGTTATGCGACAGTTCCCGGCGCATCCGGTTAAATGCGTTGCCAAGCTGACCAATCTCATCGTTGCTTACTACAGGCACTTTGGAGTCGAAATCTCCCTTGAGCACATTGAGAGCAAGCTCACGCATTCTCCGGAGCGGTGCTGTAATACGGGTACTCAGAAAAAAAGCAAAAACGGTGGTTAAAATAATCGCAATACCGGCTGAGAGCAGAATGATCTGCTTTGTTTCCCCGGTGGTCTCTTCAATGACCGAGAGCGACTGATATACATACACTTCCCCTTCACGGCCGGCATTTGTCATAAAAGGCTCGCCGACAGCAAAAATCTCGTCGTCGCCGCCATCCATGGAAAAGGTGTCGTGAACCGTAACCTGCTCGCGTTCTCCGGCCACCCGGCCGAGTTCATTGCTGTTCTGAATATCAGCGGCTGCCAGACCGTCCCCGCCCCCAGAGCCGTACCAGAGGTCTCCATCGATAAACACCATCACTTCCGAATTGTACGTGCCGGCAATTTGATCAATGACCGGCTGCGAGCTCTCCAGGGTATTTTCTTCCTGCAGCGATGTGGCAATGATCTCAGCATTGTTCGTTAACTGGTTTTCTGCTTCCGAAATATTAAACTGTTCGAAAAACTGGAGCAGCAGGATGGTAAGAATTAACAGGACTACCGTTAACAGTCCCAGTATAGTCAGCCAGAGCTTTCCGACGACGCTGCGCCAGATCATTGCTTTTGCTCCACCTCGAATTTATAACCAACGCCCCAAACTGTTGATATCATGTCTGCAGCGTCTTCAGAAACCTTATTAAGCTTTTCACGCAGTCGCTTTACGTGCGTATCCACTGTCCGGAGGTCCCCAAAGAAATCATATTTCCATACGTCTTTCAACAGCTGCTCCCGGGAGAATACCTTGTCCGGCGACTGGGCCAGATACAGCAGCAGCTCGTACTCCTTCGGCGTCAGCCCGATGATTTTATTGTCCACCGTTACCCGGTGGGCATCGTTATCAATCGTTAAATGCGGGAAAACGAGCACTTCATTGGCAGATGTTTCCGGCTTCATGTATTTAGTGGACGATGAACGCCGGAGCAGTGCTTTTACGCGCAGCGTTACCTCGCGTGGACTGAACGGCTTGACGATGTAGTCATCAGCCCCTACTTCAAATCCCTGTACTCTGTTGGATTCCTCCCCTTTAGCTGTCAGCATAATAACCGGCGTCGCTTTTGTTTCACGCAGCTGTTCACATACTTCTTCGCCGTCCATGCCGGGAAGCATTAAATCAAGCAGGATAACGTCGTAATCCTTTTCCAGGGCCATCGCAAGAGCGTCCTCCCCGTTTTCCGCCTCTTCAATTAAAAAATCTTCGCGCTCCAAATACATCCGGATAAGCCGGCGGATCCGGGCTTCATCGTCTACGACTAATATTGTTGTCTGCTGGTCCATGAAATCCTCTCCCTGTTTAAAAAGCTTATGCATTCATTTTACCCGCCGCCAGACTGAGATTCCAAGCGGCAGGTCTGAAACATTGATGAACTTTTAGGCCAGATCCTTGAGCTGTTTAACTTCTTTTGGCTTCAGCGGACGGGTTTCCCCTGGATTCATTCCGAGCAGATCGAGCATGGCGTACTGCTCGCGCTTCAGCTTTTCCACCGGGTGTCCGATCTTTTCGAACATGCGGCGGATCTGATGATTTCTTCCTTCATGGATCACAATTTCAATAATCGAGCTATTGCCTTTTTTGTTGGCAGATTTAACGTTCACTTTCGCAGGGGCCGTTTTTACCCCGTCAAGCTCGATGCCGTGGCGGAGAAGCTGCAGCTTTTCTGCGGACGGTTTGCCCGTCACCTTCGCGATATACGTCTTTTTTACATTGCTTTTTGGGTGCATCATTTTATTGGCGAATTCGCCGTCATTAGTTAAAAGCAGCAGCCCGGAAGTGTCATAATCCAGCCGGCCGACGGGGAAAATACGCGCCTTTACTTCGGGAAAGAAATCGGTGACCACTTTGCGGTTTTTATCATCCGCTACCGCGGAAATAACCTGCTTCGGCTTGTATAGTAAATAATAGACCGGTTCTTCCTTCGTGAGCGGAATGCCGTCCACTTCCACCTGGTCATTGATACCGACTTTACTGCCAAGCTCTTTGACAGTTTTGCCGTTCACCTTTACCCGGCCGTCCGTAATATAGTCTTCTGCTTTTCTTCTTGAAGTGATGCCGGCCTGGGCAATCACTTTTTGTAATCTTTCCATAAATAGGCCTCCTCATACAGTTTTTTCTGCTTATTTTATTTTCGTCCTGCTTCCGCTACAATACGGAGAAAGGAGCGTTCCACATGACATTTCATTTTCTGATTCTTTATGCCGCTCTGCTGCTTCTTACCGGTATAACCGCCTGGTCCGCTGTCCGCACCTACCGTACATACAGACAGCTGCGGGAAGTGGACCTGCGTATAAACCGGCTCGAGACCGCAGCAGAAACCACCCGGACCCAGGCCTATACGGCCTCCGTCGAGCAGGACATCTACATCCGGTTCATAACGGTGAAAGATGCTCTGTTCCGGCAGTTCAATGCACCGCACCCCCGGGCTGTCCGGGAGTCCGAGCACGCTCTGCATTTTTCGGAAGAACAGCTTCACACTGCCTTTTCGTCCCGCGAAGCAGAGGAATTGCGGCAATTTTTCCAGCGCTACCGTATATACCTTGATTCGTACTGGAAAACCGGTACGAGCAGCTGGAAAACGGTATTTGTGTCAAACGCACAAAACGGCGCTGACAGTTGGGAAACTGTCTACGCCGCCACTAAGTCACTGTACCAGGAAGCAGAGCGCTTATCAGCGCTTTTCACTTATTCTTCATCTTGATACAGTTCCCGGAAAAACAGATCCGCCTGTTCCGGCTGTTCTTCATCCTCGAGCGGCGGCAGCTCTTCCAGGGTTTCAAGTCCAAAATACTCTAAAAAGCGGGTGGACGTTACAAAAGACATCGGCCTCCCCGGCTTCTGGGTACGCTCAAATTCTTTGACGAGTCCTTTGGTGAGCAGGGTCTGCAGCGCCCGGTCCGATTTTACTCCGCGCACCTGATCAATGTCTGCCCGCAGTACCGGCTGATTGTACGCAATAATAGCAAGTGTCTCCAGGGCTGCCTGGCTGAGCGTCTGCCGGTTCTGCTGCTCACTGAACTGCTCAATCGCTTCCGCCGCCCCGGGCACCGTGGCGAAGAAAAATGTATTTTCCGCCTGGGTAATCTGCAGCCCGCCTTCCCGCTCCGCCCAGGCATTCTTTAAGGAGATTAAGTGTTCGCGGGCAGTCTCGGTTTCTAAACCGAGGGCTTGGGCGGCCTGTTCTGCCTCCAGGCCTTCATCCCCGCTAATATACAGCAGCGATTCCAGCTTCCCCTCAATCGTTTTTTCCTGTTTCATACCTTCACCTTTTCTGCCAGTTGAATCGTTATATCATCAAAATTGTGCGCCTGCTCGCAGCGAATTTGCTTTTGTTTCATTAGCTCGAGCAGAGCAAGAAATGTTACCACCATCTGCGGCTTGGTTCTTGTTTCTTCAAACAGCTGGTAAAACGAACAGGCATCGAGTCGTTCGACTTCTCCCATTACCTCTGTCATACGGTCTTCCACCGAATATTCATCCGCCCGGACAGTGGCCTGCGGAGGATGGGCGTTTTTCGCCCGTTCCTTCATCTTCTGAAACGCTGCCACCATATCATACACCGTCAGCCCCTCCGGAAGACTTTCTTCCTTTTCTTCACCGGTGCTCCATTCGCTAAGCGGTTTTTTGTACACCTGTTGCTGCTGCTGTTCTTTCTGTTGAAGCTTCCCGGCTGCTTCTTTATAGCGCCTGTATTCTTCAAGCTGCTCAATCAGCTGTTCCTTCGGGTCTTCTTCCTCAATCCAGGCCTCCTCATCAGCCGTCACAGGCAGCAGGGTCTGGCTTTTGATCTGCAAAAGCGTAGCGGCCATCACGAGGTACTCCCCCGCCACATCGAGCTCAAGCTCCTGCATGGTCCGGACATATTGCAAATACTGATCCGTGATTGCAGCGAGCGGAATATCCTGAATATCCATCTCCGCCTGCTGGACAAAATGAAGCAGCACATCAAGCGGCCCTTCAAATTGATCAATTTTCACTTTATACTGCTCGGACATAGTTCCCATCCTTCATCACTTGTTGAGTGCTGTTGCAAGTATATCATATCCGCTGTAAGCAGGGCATGCGTTTTCCCCGTACGTTTTTGATACAATCAGTTCTATCAATGATTTTTGAAAGGAGAAACCGCCGTATGTATCCAGACGCCTACATTCTGTTTCTTGTCGAATTTCACAGCACCCGCGATTACTTTGAATGCCACGAAATACTTGAGGACCACTGGAAAGAAGCCCCTTCCGGAGAGCGTGACCCTGTATGGCCCGGACTGATTCAGATCGCTGTTGGTCTGTACCACGAGCGGAGGGGAAATCTTACCGGTGCTTCCAAGTGCCTGAAAAACGCCGGCGTGATTCTCGGGCCGCTTGCGCACCGTCTGCAGGCACTCGGGCTCGACGCCGAGAGGCTTCTGCAGGCTATCGAGGAGCAGCTCGAACATCTCGGAGAGCCGTTCCGGGACATGAACCTGCCGATGATGGATCCCGAACTCGAAGCCGAGTGCATCCGTATGTGTGAACAAAAAAACATTCCCTGGCTGCAGGCCTCTCCGCTTGAAGATACGGATCTCGTCCACAAGCACGTGCTCCGTGACCGCACCGATATTGTACATGAACGCGATAAGCAGCTCCGCATCCGGGATAAGCAGCGCCGGAGCGGCGGTCTGTAATCACATCTTCTGCGTATTTCCATTAAAAAACCCGCCGTGTACCGGCGGGTGGATATTAGTTCACTTCATTTTCCAGAATATCCTTTTGGTGTTCATCGCACACCTGCAGGAACTGGACCGTTTCCTTGCTCGCAACCAGGTCCTGGTCGAGACGCCCTCTGACCGCCTGCACCATTTTTTTGCCGATCCCTTCATCCCGGTAGGATGGATTCACGCATACATGGCGAAGCTCTGCTTCTCCGTTTTCGGTGTAACGCAGACCGACGACTCCGACAATATCATCGTCTTCCTTCCACATAAACAGCTGCCAGTCATCTGTTTCTTCGTACTGCTGGACCGTTTCCTGGAGCTTTTTTACATCCTTTTCTTCCGGCATGTACGAAAGAAGCCCCATCGCTATTTTTTTATAGGATTGTTTATACTTAATCAACATAACCAATTATCCCTCATTGTGATCAGAATTTCAGACAAATTTGTCTTCATCTCCATAATTTACGCAAACCAGTATCCAAATTCACCATTGACCATACACGCTTTTGGACAGAAATGCAAGAGGAATATAGGTAATTATAACTGAAAGCCGCTTATCACCGCTCATGCACGTGTAATCACTCAAACCAAAATCACACGGCTTTAAACCGTGTGATTTATTTTACTCCATGCGGATTTTTTTTGCAAGACTGGCCATTTCCACGGCTCCCATAGCTGCCTCGGAACCTTTATTCCCAGCTTTTGTGCCGGCACGTTCAATCGCCTGTTCAATGGCTTCCACCGTGATGATGCCGTTAATAACCGGAAGCTCTTCCTGCAGGGAGACATTTGCGACTCCTTTGGCGGATTCGCTGCATACATAGTCAAAATGTGGAGTTGCGCCGCGGATGACAGTACCAATGGCCACAATCGCATCGTATTTTTTCGTTTTGGCTGCCTGCTGGGCGGCAAAAGGAATTTCAAACGCCCCGGGCACCCAGATAACATCTATATCCTCTTCCTTTACCCCACTGCGGATTAGCGTGCTTTCCGCTCCTTCGAGCAGCTGTTTGTTAATAAATTCATTAAAACGTGCTACGACGATCGCAATTTTTTGTCCACTGCCGTTTACGTTGCCTTCAATAGTAGTTGTCATTATATTTTCCTCCTAAAAATGAAGCATGTGTCCCAATTTTTGAAACTTCGTACGCATATATTTCTCATTTTCCTCCTGCAGCGGCAGCTGTATCGCAATCCGCTGTGTCACTTCAAGGCCGTAGCCGGAGATCCCCGTTATTTTCCTCGGATTGTTAGTGAGCAGCTTCATTTTCCCTACGCCAATGTCGCGGAGCACCTGGGCACCGATCCCGTATTCACGCAGATCATCCGGGAAACCAAGCTTTTTGTTTGCTTCCACCGTATCATAGCCCGCCTCCTGCAGCTCATAGGCTTTTAATTTATTGATCAGGCCGATGCCGCGTCCTTCCTGGCGCATATAAAGCAGTACCCCTTTGCCTTCTTTTTCGATCTGCATCAGCGCTGCCTGCAGCTGTGGTCCGCAGTCACAACGCTTGGAGCCGAAGACGTCCCCAGTCAGACATTCCGAATGAACCCGGACCAGTGTTTCTTCCTCCGGATCGATCTCCCCTTTTACAAGCGCCATCATTTCTTTCCCATCAATGGAGGAAGTAAAACCAAGCGCCCGGAAATCACCAAATTCGGTCGGAAGGCTCGTATCCGCCTCCCGCTTCACCAATTTTTCGCGGTGACGGCGGTAGCTGATTAAGTCTTTGATCGTTACCATTTTTAACCCGAACCGGTCAGCAATTTCGCGGAGCTCCGGAACCCGGGCCATTTCCCCGTCTTCCCGTGTAATTTCACAAATCGTCCCTGAGGCCGTTTTTCCAGACAGGCGCGCAAGATCAATCGCAGCCTCCGTATGACCGGCCCGCTGCAGGACCCCGCCTTCTTTTGCAACAAGTGGAAACACATGGCCCGGACGCTGAAAGTCCCCCGGTTCTGCGGTCTGATTGGCAAGATGCTGGATCGTCAGCGCCCGCTCGGAGGCACTGATACCGGTTTTGGACGACACATGGTCGACGCTCACCGTGAAAGCAGTACCGTGCGGATCAGTGTTTTGATCAGCCATCGGCTGAAGCTGCAGACGCCCGGCCTGCTCTTCAGTAATCGGAGTGCATACGAGACCGCGGCCATACGTAATCATAAAGTTAATTGTCTGGGCATCAATGTTTTCCGACAGGGCGACAAAATCTCCTTCGTTTTCCCGGTCTTCGTCATCACAGACGATCACAACCTGCCCGTTTCTCAGTTCATCTAACGCTTCTTCAATAGGGTCAAACCAGCGTCGTTCCTCCATGGTATCGTTCCTACTTTCTTTGCAAAGGTTTTATTTATCTACAGTTAACAGACGTTCTGTATATTTGGCAAGCATGTCACATTCAATATTGACCAGATCACCAGCCTGTTTATCTGCCAGGTTGGTTACCTCCCACGTATGCGGAATAATCGACAGAGTAAAGGTTTCTTTTTCGTCGTCCACTCCGAAAATTGTCAGGCTGATGCCATCGACCGTGACGGAGCCTTTATTAGTCATGTAGCGGAGCTGCTCCTTCGGTGTCTGTACGTGCACGTAAATCATGTTTTCTTCCTCTTCAATGGAAGCAATGGTTCCAGTGGCATCCACATGTCCCTGGACAAAGTGTCCGCCAAACCGTCCTCCGGCCTGCATCGCAAGCTCCAGGTTTACGCGTGTGCCTTCTTTCATGTATTTCAGACTCGTATGCTTGAGCGTTTCAGCCATCACGTCCACGTAGACGCACCGCCCGTTTTTAGCCGTCGCTGTCAGGCAGATGCCATTTACCGCGATGCTGTCGCCAATGTGAATACTGTCCATATCCAGATTACTCTCAAGCTCGAGCTGAATTAAATTTTCCTGATGCGTCATTTTTGACACTGTTCCTGTCGCTTCTACAATTCCTGTAAACATGCTTTCACTCCCCGGACTGCAGTGTATATTTTCGGTCCTGCCCGAATGTCTCTTCTTTTTTCAATGAAAATGCCCGGGCTTCCTGAAGCGTCGAAATACCATTTCCCTGATACACTCCGGGTGCATTTTCCCCACCAATCACAATCGGCGCTACATACATTAAATATTCCTGAATCACTTCTGCTTCCAGGAAAGAGCCGAGAATGCCGGCCCCTCCTTCCACAAACAATGAAACGATTTTCTTTTCCCCGAGCACATCCAGCACCGCGGAGATATTTTTCACGCCGGAAGCGACCGGAATCACTTCAGCTCCTGCTTCTTCCAGGCGGCGCTGCCTCTCAGCATCAGCCGGATCGTTCGTCAAAACGTAGACCGGAGCTGCGGCGTCTTTTAGCATCCGGCTGTTTTCCGGCATCCGGAGTTCACTGTCCAGCACGACCCGTGCCGGCGTCACTCCCGTTTCCGGGACCCGGGCCGTAAGAGAGGGATCATCGCTCAGCACCGTTCCGATGCCGACTAATATGCCGTCACACCGGCGCCGTTCCTGGTGAACATCCTCCCGGGCTTCTTTTCCGGTAATCCACTGGCTTTCGCCCGTGGCCGTAGCAGTCTTTCCGTCTAGAGAAGAAGCTGTTTTAGCCGTCACGTAAGGTCGGCCGGTCTTCATAAAATGAAAAAATTTCCGGTTTAAGTAAGCCGCTTCTTCCTGCCTGACTCCGGTCACCACTTCAAGGCCCGCTTCTTCCATCATCTGTATGCCTTTTCCGGCTACAAGCGGATTCGGGTCTGACGCTGCCACCACTACTTTTTCGATGCCCGCTTCAATAATCTGTTTGGCACACGGCGGAGTACGGCCGTAATGGCTGCAGGGCTCAAGAGTGACGTAAATCGACGCTCCTTCAGCTTCTTCTCCTGCCATCGCGAGCGCATGGACTTCTGCATGTGCCTCCCCGGAGCGAAGATGCGCTCCCATCCCCACAACTCTCCCATCTTTAACGACGACGGCACCGACCATTGGATTCGGGTAAGTCTGCCCTTCCGTCGAGCGTGCCAGTTCGAGTGCTGTGTGCATCCAGGTATGATCCATATGGCCGGACCTCCTTTATTTTTGCTTGCTGCTATTGATTACAGAAATAAAAAAAGCTCCCGAATGAAAACATCCGGGGGCTTTTATACATACGTATCCAAAATAATATTCCAGTTCTCTTCTGCAGCGTTACACCTGCTGACAGAAAAACAGAATTTTTTCGAATACGGTTTTCCTTCTCCCATCCAGACTATTACTGTCGGCTTCAGAGTTGCACTGAATCCACCGTCCACGCCAGCAGCGCTTACCGGGTCACGGACTGAAAAGCATTCGCTTTATCACCGTCGGTTGGGACTTGCACCCGACCCCGAAGGATGTTGATCGCAATCAACGTACCGTATGAAGTTAAAATACATTTTATTACTTTCTTAAATATCCGTCAAAAGATTCAGCTTACGCTTCGTCCCAGACCCGCACTTCCTTCATAACGTCCTGCGCCTGAATGCGGTCCACCTGGTCCATGTTATCTGTCACACGGCCGAATACCGTATGCACGCCGTTCAGGTGCGGCTGCTGGTCAAACAGAATAAAGAACTGGCTGCCGCCGGTGTCTTTTCCGGCGTGCGCCATCGACAGATAGCCTCTTTCGTGGGTGCGCGGGTTCCCTTCCGTTTCACAAGGGATCGTGTACCCCGGGCCGCCGTCTCCACGGTTGTTCGGGCATCCGCCCTGGGCGACAAAGCCCGGGATGACGCGGTGGAACGTAAGGCCGTCATAAAAGCCGTCATTTGCCAGACTTTCAAAGTTTTTCACTGTGCCCGGTGCGTCCTCCGGGAAAAATTCCAATGTTACTGTTTCTCCATTTTCAAATGCGATTTTACCTTTTTTCATCTCTCTCTACCCCTTTTTATTTTGTTTTTGCCTTTGCTGGCTCATAGGACAGGTCGTACTGAAGAATATCTTCGTACGTCTCTCCGCGAACCACCAGGTGCGATTCCCCGTCTTCGGCGAAGACGACCGGCGGACGCGGGAGACGATTATAATTGTTGGCCATGGAGTACCCATAGGCTCCTGTACAGAAAACCGCCAGCGTATCGTTGGTTTTCACTTCCGGAAGCGGCAGATTCCAAATCAGCATATCGCCGCTTTCACAAAGCTTGCCGGCGACTGAAAACGTGTCGTCGGCTTTTTCATGGCCGCGGTTGGCAAGAATGCCTTCATATTCTGCCTGATACAATGCCGGACGGATGTTGTCGGACATGCCGCCATCCACCGAAATGTACCGGCGGACACCGGGAATATCTTTTTTTGACCCTACGTCATACAACGTCGTGCCGGCATCGCCGCTGATGGACCTTCCGGGCTCAATCCAGATCTCCGGCACATCCATGCCGGTCCGGAGCGCTTCCTGTTTGACTGACTGAATCATATCCTGCACGTACTGCTCCGGCGCCAGCGGTTCGTCCCCTTCCACATAGCGGATCCCAAAGCCGCCGCCGCAGTTCAGCACATCCGGCGTGAACTGCAGATGCTCCTGCCAGTGCACAAACTGATCAAACAGTTTTTTGATAGCCATTGTAAATCCGCTCGTTTCAAAAATCTGCGAGCCGATATGACAATGCACGCCTTTGATGTTGATGGACGGACTCTGCTGCAGGCGGTAAATAGCCTGGTCTGCCTGGCCGGACGTCAGGTCAAAGCCAAACTTTGAATCCTCCTGCCCAGTGGAAATGTATTCATGTGTATGCGCCTCGATGCCCGGAGTCGTACGGATCAACGCTTCCACATGCGTCTGCTGCCTGGCCGCCTGCTGCTCAATCAATTGAATTTCATGAAAATTATCAATCACAAAACAGCCGATGCCAAGCTCAATGGCAAGAGCGATTTCTGCTTCGCTTTTATTGTTACCGTGAAAATGAACTTTTTCCATCGGAAAACCGGCTTTTGATGCCGTCATCAGCTCTCCTCCGGAAACCACGTCCAGACTGAGCCCCATTTCTTTCGCCAGCTGTGACATTGCAACGCAGCTGAAGGCTTTGCTCGCGTAGGCCACCTGATACGTCATTCCGTTATCTTCAAAAGCCTGCTGAAATCCCCGGGCCCGCTCCCGCATCAAAGCGACGTCATAGACGTAAACCGGGCTTCCGTACTCCTGCTTTATGTTAACGGTATCCACCCCGCCAATCTCCAGGTGGCCGTGTTCATTTATATGGTGCGTTCCATGAAGCTGCATATTATTCTCTCCTTCGTTGCTCCTCCTCGTTCGTTTATTTTAGCACGCTTCCGAAAAAGACAAAAGCTTTATGCAAGTAAAGAAACCGTGCAATTACTGCACGGTTTCATAAATGAGGACTGGTTTTTCCACCGCAGCTTCTGCAATCGTAAAGGCTTCAGAAATTTTTCTGGCGCTCTCAGCGCTGTCCTGGGCGTTTACGTGCATGACTGCAATTGTATCTCCTTTTTGTAAAGGGTCACCGATTTTTTTCGTCAGTTCGATGCCCACACTGTAATCAAGCACATCGTCCTTGGTGGCCCGTCCGGCTCCGAGAAGCATCGCACTTACGCCGATCTCTTCGGCTTCAATACCATGTACGTAGCCGGTGGCTTCCGCCTTCACTTCTACCCGGTGCTCAGCAGCCGCAAGACTCTCCGGATGATCCACAGCGGAGGCATCACCGTGCTGATTTTTCACAAATGCTTTCATTTTTTCAAGCGCTTCCCCGTTTTCAATCACCTGAAGCACCATTTTTTCCGCCTGCTCGAGCGTATCGGCTTTGCCCCCCGCGACAAGCATATAGGAAGAAAGCGTGACGCTCAGCTCGTGCAGATCCTCCGGCCCGTTGCCCTGCAGCGTTTCAATTGCTTCTTTTACTTCGAGCGCATTCCCGACGGTCCGGCCGAGCGGCTGATCCATATTGGAAATGACCGCCATCGTTTTACGATCGAGTGACTGGCCGATTTCCACCATTGCTTCCGCCAGACGCTTCGCTTCCTCCACTTCTTTCATGAAGGCGCCTGAGCCCGCCTTTACATCAAGCACGATCGCGTCTGCGCCGGCTGCGATTTTTTTACTCATCACCGAGCTTGCAATCAATGGAATAGAGTTTACGGTCGCCGTCACGTCCCGAAGGGCGTAAAGCTTTTTGTCTGCCGGGGTGAGGTTACCGCTTTGGCCTGCGACAGCAATTTTATGCTCATTGACAAGACTGACGAACTCTTCCTTTGGAATCTCTGTTTCAAATCCACGGAAGCTTTCCAGCTTATCAATCGTACCGCCGGTGTGCCCGAGTCCGCGCCCGGACATCTTCGCTACAGGAACGCCGCATGCTGCTACAATCGGTCCGATAATCAGCGTCGTTTTGTCGCCGACGCCTCCGGTGGAGTGCTTGTCCACTTTGATTCCTTCGATTGCCGACAGGTCGAGCTGATCGCCGGACTCTGCCATTGCGTAAGTGAGCGCGGCAGATTCCTTCTGGGTCATATCCTGAAAGTAAATCGCCATCGCAAATGCCGATGCCTGGTAATCCGGTACCTCGCCGCTGCTGTAAGATTCCACAAACCAGCGGATTTCTTCTTCATTCAGTTCTTTTCCATCGCGCTTTTTTGCAATAATATCCACCATTCTCATAGTATGGCCCCTTTACACATTGCTGTTGATTACGTATTTTTGACGATTTCTTTCATTAAAGAGATAAAAATCGGTTTGGTTTTGGCTGCCGTTTCCATCACTTCCTCGTGGGATATGCTGACGATTTCTTCGCCGATAGCCATATCAGTAATACATGAAACACCGAGAACGCGCAGCCCGGCATGCTGGGCCACAATTACCTCCGGTACCGTGGACATGCCCACTACATCAGCGCCGACGTTCCGAAGCAGGATTAACTCTGCCCGGCTCAGAAAGTTTGGACCGCCGATGCCGCCGTAGACGCCGCGCTTCAAGTCAATTTCAAGCGTTTCAGCGGCCTGGAACGCTTTACCGCGGAGTACTGGATCGTACGCCTGACTCATATCCGGAAAACGCGGTCCGAGACCGCTGTCGTTCCGGCCGATCAGCGGGTTGGTGCCGGTAAAGTTTATGTGATCTTCAATCACCATTAAGTCTCCCGGCCGAAACGACGACTGCATTCCTCCGCACGCATTGGTGACAAATAAAAACTCGGCGCCGAGCGCTTTCATCACCCGGACCGGGAATGTTACCTCCTGCATCGAATAGCCTTCATAGTAATGAAAGCGGCCCTGCATCGCTACGACTGTTTTTCCTTCGAGCTCGCCGAGCACAAGACGTCCGGCATGGCCTTCCACTGTGGAGACAGGAAAATGTGGAATATCTTCATACGGGATTACAGTGGCCGCTTCAATATCGTCAGCCAGATCGCCGAGTCCGGAGCCAAGAATCATGCCGACCTCAGGCGCTGCACTGTATTTCGACTGGATATAATCCTTTGCTTCCTCTATTTTTACAGCATTCATTCAGGCATCCTCCTGTGCGATCCGACGAAGGGTTTCTTTCATTAATTTCAAGAAATCTTCCTGGACCTTTGAAGTCGTGTCCATGACTTCATCATGGCTTAACGGCTGGTCAAGCATGCCGGCAGCGAGATTTGAAATGCAGGAAATACCGAGCACTTCCATGCCTCCGTGAACGGCAACGATCACTTCCGGCACCGTGGACATACCGACAGCGTCCGCTCCCAGTACCCGGGCCATGCGGACCTCTGCCGGGGTTTCATAGGCCGGTCCGGTATTTGCCATATACGTGCCGCGCTGAATACGGATGTTCAGCGACAGCGCCGCTTCGTCAGCAATTTTGGCGAGTCCCTTCGAATACGCCGAGCTCATATCCGGAAAGCGCGGCCCGAGCTCTGCATCGTTTTCTCCGATAAGCGGGTTATCGCCGAGCCAGTTGATATGATCATCGATAATCATCAAATCACCCGGTTCAAAGTCATGGTTCACGCCGCCCGCAGCATTGGTGACAAGAAGCCTTTTCACTCCGAGTGCGTTCATTACGCGGATGGGAAATGTCACTTCCTGAAGGGAATAGCCTTCATAGTAATGAAAACGTCCCTGCATCGCTGCCACCTGCATACCCTCAAGCTCACCGAATACAAGCTGGCCCGCGTGGCCCTCCACCGTGGAAACGGGAAAGCCCGGGATGTCTTCATATTTTAGAACGACTGGGTTTTTAATCTCATCGGCCAGCACCCCCAGGCCGGAACCGAGCACGAGCCCGGTCGTCGGTACAGCGGAGATGTTGGACTGAATGTATTGAACTGCTTCTTTGGTTTGCTGCTGGATACTCAAATTATTCACCCTTCCTTTTTAATTGCTGTAAAAAGCTTGTACCGTACTTCGGCATGGATAGACGGAAGTTATCCGCCACCGTGGCACCGATATCGGCAAATGTTTTCCGGGTGCCCAGTGGAGCAGAGCCGGTGCTTTTACTGTAGGCAAGCAGCGGCACGATTTCACGGGTGTGGTCAGTGCCGTGATGCACGGGATCGTTTCCGTGATCGGCAGTAATAAGCAGAAGGTCATTCTCCTCCATCGCTTCCAGAAGCTCCGGAAGCCTGGCGTCAAACTCCTCGAGCGCCTCTCCGTATCCCTGCGGATCACGGCGGTGGCCAAACTTAGCGTCGAAGTCCACCAGATTTAAAAAGCTGAGACCCGTAAAGGATTTCTGCGCCGTTTCTGTGACACGGTCCATGCCATCCATGTTGGAGGAGGTACGGATCGACTCCGTCACCCCTTCGCCGTCATATATATCGCTGATTTTTCCAATAGCAATGCTGTCAAGACCAGCATCTTCGAGGTCATTCATGACCGTACGGCCAAACGGCTTGAGCGCGTAGTCGTGGCGGTTGGATGTACGTTCATAGTTTCCGGGAGCTCCGGTGAACGGACGTGCGATCACGCGGCCAATCATATACGGTGCTTCGTACGTCATCGCCCGGGCCTTTTCGCAGATATCATACAGTTCTTCAATCGGCACCTCATCCTCATGGGCGGCGATTTGAAGCACTGAATCCGCCGAGGTGTAGACAATCAGCTTTCCGGTTTTTTGGTGCTCTTCGCCAAGCTCTTCAATGATCTCGGTACCTGAAGCCACTTTGTTTCCGAGAACGCCCCGGCCTGTTTCCTGTTCGAGCTGCTGCAAAAGCTCATCCGGAAAGCCATCCGGAAATGTGCGGAAAGGCTCGTCAATATAGAGGCCCATGATTTCCCAGTGGCCGGTCATCGTATCTTTGCTTCGTGACATCTCTTCCATATAACCGTACGAGGCTGTTGGGGACGCTGACGCTTCCACGCCCGGGATTTCCCGGATGTTTCCAAGACCGAGTCGTTCAAGGTTCGGAATTTTGATTCCATTCATATGCTGGGCGATATGGCCGAGCGTGTCGGCCCCTTTGTCCCCGTATTCTTCAGCGTCAGGAGCTTCGCCGATGCCGACGGAATCCATAACAACTAAAAAAATGCGTGGATACTTGTAGTTTTCCATTACGCTCTCTCCTTTTCTGCTAGGCTCTCGGATGAGCCTGCAGGTATACATCTTTTAATTTATGGTTGGATACATGGGTGTAAATCTGGGTGGTGGAAATATCGGCGTGTCCAAGCATCTCCTGGACCGCCCGCAGATCTGCCCCGTTTTCAAGCAGATGGGTGGCGAAGGAATGCCTCAGGGTATGCGGTGTTAATGCTTTTTCTATCCCTGCTTTGCCTGCTGTTGCTTTTAATATTTTCCAAAAGCCCTGCCTCGAAAGCGGATTGCCGTGATGATTAACAAATAACAGCTCATGACGTTTGTTTTTCATCAGGGTACTGCGTCCGTGATGTATGTACGTGTCAATTGCCCCGGAAGCCACTTTCCCAAGCGGAACGATCCTTTCTTTGTTTCCTTTACCGACACAGCGGATAAACCCCATCTGCAGATGCACATCAGACATTTTCAATTCACACAGTTCAGTTACCCGCAGACCGGTAGCGTACATGCACTCAAGCATCGCATGATTCCGCTTTGCAAAGGCTGTCGTGCCCTCGGCTGCTGTGAGCAGCCGCTCAACTTCCTGAGTGGACAGCACGGTCGGAAGCTTCTTTTCCCCTTTAGGAATTTCAATCAACTCTGCAGGGTCCTTTTTTACCACCTGTTCACGCAGAAGAAACTGGTGGAACGCCCGGACCGATGACAAAAAGCGCGCCAGAGTGGCTGTAGAGCGCCCAGCTTCTTTTTGGGCATACAAAAAATCCACAATGTCCGCACGCTCAGTATCTGCCCATGATTTCTTCTCCCGGAGCTGCATAAATTTTCTATAGTGTTCCAGGTCTCTTTGATACGACTGAATCGTGTTTTTGGAGAGGCCTTTTTCAACTTGGCAATAATGTATAAAGTCCAGTACCTCCGTGGTCATACGACCGCCTCCTGCTTCCCAATCTTCCCTTCTAAGAATAGCATAGTCGCTTATTAGTAGGGAAGGGCGAATGCGCCAGTAAATATACCGCTTTCATTCTGCTGTACAATAAAAAAAGCACCGCTTTTTGTCAAAAGACGATGCCCGTACATATGTTAATTCGTGTGCAGCGAAGCAGCCTCCGCACTTTCTTTGTTCTTTTTTGCCTTCGCCTGACAGCGGTGGCAGACACCGTGGAACGTTAAACGATGATCTTTTACTTTAAACTGATAGTCTTTTTCTACAATCTTTTCGACCTCTGCAAGCAGGTCCTCCTGAATTTCATCAACCGTTCCGCATTCAATGCAGACGAGATGGTGATGAGAGTGGCTGGCTCCTTCTTTTCGAAGGTCATACCGTGAAACTCCGTCACCGAAGTTGATTTTGTCCACAACTTCAAGTTCATTAAGTAATTCCAGTGTTCTGTACACGGTGGCAAGACCAATTTCCGGCGCTTTTTCCTTCACCAGAAGGTACACATCCTCTGCACTTAAATGATCTTCTTCATTTTCCAAAAGCACCTGTACGGTCGCTTCCCTTTGCGGGGTCAGCTTGTAGCTCTGTTCATGCAGCTGTTTTTTAATACGTTCTACCCGATTTTCCAATTATCGCTACCTCCCTTATTCCTTCAAGGGTAATAAGCTTATTATAATAATTTTAAATAAGCCTGTCAATATAAAACCGATAACCATTCTCAGTTTAAAATCATTATAAATAAATTGGCATGAAATTTGCATACAGGCCTTATTTGTCCCGCAATTTCAGTTATTCAGACGTTGATTATCAATGAATTCCCTATGTGACAGATAAATGACGATATTCAATCTCAATTATCGCTGACCGAGAATCGTTTTTACATACTGCACTGCATACATGGTTTTAGCGTCATGAATTTCTTCTTTCTGGATCAATTCATCTGCTTCCTTCACGCTTACCTCCATCAGTTCAATAAATTCATCCTCTTCGGTTTCCGGTTCTCCGGCCTCCAGTTCGAACGCCTCATACAAATGAACAATTTCGTCTGCAAATCCAGGAGAGGTATAAAATGAAGCAATTTTCTGCAGGCGCCCTGCAGTGTACCCGGTCTCTTCTTTTAATTCCCGGGCTGCTGTTTCTTCAGGACTGTCAGTACCCTCGAGTTTCCCGGCCGGTATTTCAACCAGTGGCTTTTCGAGCGGCTTCCGGTACTGCTTCACCATAACTATTTTCTGCTCCGGGGTGACCGCCACCACAGCAACCGCACCGCTGTGATTAATCACTTCACGCTTGCTGCTCCGCCCGTCCGGAAGTGTTACGTCATGCACTGATAAATCGACGATTTTTCCTTCAAATATTGTTTTCTTATTCGTTGTTTTTTCTGTAAAATCCATCGTTAACGTCCTTTCTGCATCGAATGTGATTCATTCGTTTTAGTTTACCAGTCTTTAACTGTCTGTGAGAATAGTCATTTGCTTATTTTCACTCTTCCTAATTATCACCAGATTTGCTACACTATCCAAGTAATCTGATGGAGGAGTTGGAACCATGAATATTTTTGAAGCTATTTTTCTAGGAATCGTCCAGGGAATTGCAGAATTCCTGCCGATTTCAAGCACCGCCCATATCATCATTGCAGAATTTCTCCTCGGCCATTCGATCCCCGGCCTCTCATTTGAAATTTTCCTGCACCTGGGATCAATCGTAGCCGTCATTTTTTATTTCCGCAAAGACATTCTTCATCTGATTCAGGTATTTTTCCGGTATATCGCCAAAAGGAACCGGGAGGACCGCCCTGAATTTTTCCTTTGTTTGTACATAGTACTTGCAACCGTTATTACCGGTATTCTTGGCGTTTTCCTTGAAAATTCGCTTGGCAGCGCTCTGAAAACGCCGGTGATGATCGCTATATCGCTTACCGTAACCGGCATTTTTCTCATTATCATCGAGCGGGCCTACACCATTGGCAGCCGGACCGTTAATGAAATGACGACGATCGATGCGGTCATTGTCGGCCTTGCACAGACGGTGGCTGTCATTCCCGGCATTTCAAGATCCGGAAGCACGCTGATTGCTGCGTTGTTTTCCGGCCTGGACCGGGAGACATCAGTCCGGTTTTCATTTCTGCTTTCGATCCCTGTCATTTTAGGATCAACCGTGCTTGCCCTCGGTGATATTACAGACGGCAGCCTCGCTTCTATTGGGGCAGTATCGCTTATTGCTGCATTCATTGCCTCGCTGATCGCTTCATGGCTCGGCATCGTATGGCTGATTAACTTCCTGAATAAAGGAAAGCTCACTTACTTTGCAATCTACTGCTTCCTGCTCGCGCTTGTGACTATTTTATTTCTCGATCCGGGAAGTACAGTAGTCGAATAATCGTTTATCACATAAAAATCCAGCCGGAGTCCGGCTGGATTTTGCATTTCATTATTTTTTGACAGTGATAGTCGCTACTACGGTTTCTCCCGCTTTCAGGCGGTTTTCGCTGTTCATCTGGATATTTTCGACCTGATCGCCTTCCGTGAATACGACTGGCGTGATTTTGCTGGCAGCTTTTTCACTGATCACATCCATATCAAATTCCATCAGCAGATCGCCCTCTTCCACGCTCTCTCCTTCGGATACTTTGCATGTAAAGCCTTCTCCGTCCAAGGACACCGTTTCAAGTCCGATGTGAATTAATACATCAAGTCCTTCCTCTGAACGGATGCCGATGGCGTGCTTCGTTGGAAAGATCTGTTCCACCTTCCCTTTAACCGGTGAAAGAATAATTCCTTCCGATGGATCAACCGCAAAACCTTCTCCCATCATTTTTTCTGAAAATGTCGGATCCGGCACTTCTGTAATATCAACGAATGCCCCGCTGACCGGCGATTTTATGGTGACTTCTACAGGTTTCTGTTCTTTTCCAAATAGTTTTTTTAACATTTTATTCACTTCCTTCTTATATAGTCACAACTACGTTCAAGCTGTGCGTATGCTTTAGTAAGTGTAACGAACTTCACGCCTGCGCACAAACTTTCCGGAACGTCTTTACCATAACATTCCAGAGAATGCTTGATGTAATACTCTTTTTTTGTACGTTTATACAACACGTTTTAAATACGCACGAATAAGGAATAGAACTCTATTCTAATTGTATATACCTTCTTTTTATAACAATTTAAACCTGAATTCTATACATACAGTCCAACACAGGGGGTGCGCAGATGATTACAGAAAATAAACAGCCACTTTTTGAGAAGTTGTTTTATTTGTATGACCGGCGCTTGATCCAAAAGCATTTCTCAGCCGTACATATGCATAACAACAGTATCTACACCGACGATGCTGCGCTTTTTTATGTGAATCACAGCAACTGGTGGGACGGCCTTTTAATCTACTTTTTAAATAAACACTGGTTCCGTCACCCGGGCTACGTCATGATGGACGAAGAAGGATTGCGCGAATTCCCATTTTTCCGCAGGCTTGGGGCCTACTCGGTGGACCGCAGCAGCAGCCGCGATATTATTAATGCCCTCCGCTACACAGAGGATAAGCTCGTGAACGGTCATCATGTCTGGCTATTCCCGCAAGGGGCAGAAACCCATGCCGATCAGTTTCCGATCACTCTTCAGCCCGGCATTTCCTATCTGCTTCCCCGGGTGGATGTACCGTTTGTACCGGTTACGATGCACTACACATTTTTGCACCATCAAAAGCCTGAAATCTTCATAAACATCGGTCCACCGCTCCCGAGGACCCCGGAGAACCTCGCTTCGAGAGCTGCATCCCAGGACGCGCTGGAGCGTCACCTGCAGCATCAATGGGACGAGATGCGTGAAGACATCGCTTACGAGCATATGGAGAACTACACTACCGTTTTGAGAGGTTCACAGACGATGAGCAGCTGGTGGACCTCCCTCCGGCAGAAAAAATAGAAAGGACTCCCGCCATGTTCCTATGGATTCTCATATGCATCCTCAGCGCCTGGACGGTATTTACGATCATTAACGTGTGGACCCTTCCTTCTCTCGCCTCGTTTTCGGTGCCGAAGCGACCGGGCTTGATCAGCGTTCTTGTACCGCTTCGGAATGAAGAACGGAACGTGCCAGCGCTTGTGCGGAGCCTCCGCCAGGCGGACGATCTAAAAACAGAATTTATCTTTCTCGATGACCATTCGACTGACCGCACAAAAATGCTCCTGCAGGATGCTGTACGCTATTGGCCTAATGCCCGCTACATTGAGGGGACCACGCTGCCGGACGGCTGGAACGGCAAAGTACATGCGTGCCATCAGTTGTCGAGTGAAGCTGCCGGACAGTATTTGTGTTTTGTTGATGCCGATGTAAGACTGCACGCGGACGCCCTCCGCTGGGCAGAGGGGGCTCTTCAGAAGCACGATGCCGGTCTGGTTACCGGGTTTCCTCATTTCAAAACAGAAGGCTTCTGGGGCCAGCTGCTTGTGTATATGCAGCATTTTGTCGTGTATGCCCACTTGCCCGTCGCAGCCGCTAACCGCACCACCTGGAGGGCCTTTACTGCAGCACACGGGGCTTTTTTGTTTTTCAGCCGGCCAGCCTACGACCAGGCCGGGGGTCATGCTGCTGTTAAACAGGCGCTCGTGGATGATATGGCACTTGCCCAAAACATAAAATCAAAACACTTAAAAACACTGCTCGTTTCTCCGGGCCCTGCGGTTACCTGTTATATGTATACGTCCAGCCGGGAAGCGTGGCTTGGCTTCAGCAAAAATATTTTTCCGGGGATCGGCCGCTCGGCGATCATTGCTTTGGCCGTCATCGCTGTTCATACTCTTTTTTTTATCGTCCCGGCCTTTCTTCTGCTGGCTGCCATTGCCATGTCCGAGTGGCAGCTCGCTGTCCCATACGTGCTGACGGCTTTGCTTCGCACTGGGATTACGATAAAAGCTTCCCATCCGTGGTGGACAGTACTCGTACAGCCTCTATCTTCGGGAGTCATGATTGCTGTGCTGCTGTATTCGATTTATCTGGACAAAACGAAAAAAGGCTATTCATGGAAAGGGCGGACCTATCAATGACAACTACTGCTGTTATCGGCGCCGGACTCGGAGGCTTAAGTGCTGCCATTGTACTAGCTAAAACCGGGGAAAACGTTACTGTATACGAAAAAAACGAACGGGCTGGAGGAAAACTCCGCCCGTTTCAGCTGGGAAATCATACATTTGATTATGGTCCTAACACCATTACGATGCCAGATATATTCCACCGCGTACTTGCTTTTGCCGGCAAGGATCCCGGGCAGCTCCTTCCGTTCAAACAGCTGCCGGAGCATACCAGTAATTACTTCCCTGACGGCAGCATGCTCAACGTCTCCTCAGATGCCGAAGAAACAAGACAGGCCATCGCCCGTCTTTCAAAATCCGACGCCAACCGGTACGATGACTACCTTCGGGAAGTGAAACGGCTTTACATCCTCGCTACTGAAAATTTTCTGCAGCGCACCTTCGAGTCGCCGCTGGATTACCTTTCACCGGGGCTCGCCCTTGCCCTTCGCAAAGTGCGTCCGGCCACTACCATGCATGCTTTCCACCGGCGGTTTTTCGAGCATCCGGATGTGCAGCAGGCGTTCGACCGTTATGCAACCTATATCGGCTCTTCGCCGTATGATGCTCCGGCAACATTCGCGCTGATTGCCCACCTCGAGCTCGCTGACGGCGTGTACTATACTCCGGGCGGAAACGTAAAGATTGCCGACGTGTTTTATGAAACAGCCAAAGAGCTTGGCGTTACCTTTTCGTTAAATGATCCCGTATACCACGTTTCCACCCGCAATGGACGTGCTCAAACCGTGCATGCAGCCTCAGGATCTCTGGAAGTGGACAGTGTATTATTAAATGGGGATCTTCTCAGCCAGTATCCGTTACTTTTCCAGGGCTTCAGTCAAAAGAGCCGGACCGTTCCAGCTCATCCCGAGCCATCTATTTCAGCATTTGTGATCATGGCCGGACTCAACACCCGCCTTCCGCAGTTAAAGCATCACCAGGTCTACTTTTCTGCCGATTATCCAAAAGAGTTTGAGCAGCTCAAGCACGGAGTATTTCCAGATGATCCAACCATTTATATCAGCAACTCCTCCTACAGCGACCGCGACCAGTCCCCGGACGGCGACAACCTGTTTATTCTTATTAACGCACCAGCACTGCCCGGCGGCGCGATGACAGAAGATGAAAAACAATCGTACAGAAATCTTGTCTACGACAAGCTGGAGGAGTTTGGCCTTTTTCTGCGCCCGCATATTGTGGAGGAACGAGTGCTCGGTCCGTCTTATCTGGAAGAAACGTTTGGCGCTTACAGGGGCTCCATTTACGGTCTCGCATCCAACCGGCGGCAGGATGCGTTTCTACGGCCGTTTAACCGCTCCCAGGATTTGAAAAATGTCTACTTTGCCGGCGGTTCCACCCACCCTGGCGGCGGCTCGCCCATGGTGACCACCAGCGGCGTTCTTGCTGCCTCCGCCCTCCTTAAGGATAACGGTGTCTTGCTTGATTTCTGGGGGAAAAATTAAAATGAGAAGCTTTCTGCTTTTCTAATAACACCAGCTCATACAAACAGCCCCGCTTTTATCGTAAGCGGGGCTGTTTGTAATAGAAAGATGAGAATTATTCATCTTTCTCCTCTACCGGAATCCATATCTCACTTTTGAAATCAGGCTTATCAAACTGATCTCCCTCCGTCCATACCATTTCTGGACCGAATGTCTGCTGATAACCGGAAGAAGGAAACCATTCCGAATATATTTGACCCCACGTTGTTTGAAGATGACTTGGAAAAGGTCCCTCAGAGGTAAAAACAGCCCAGGTGGAAGCAGGCACTTCCAGCACGTCCCATGTTCCGGTACTTTTTTTATCAGTGACTGCGCCAATATAATGATCCAGCCCTCCCTGTTCTTCCATGCGTGCTTCAGAGAAATTCACGGAAGCTTGAATGAGCCCCGCCGGTTCACGGTTTGACAGCGCAAGTAATTCATTTATTTTCTCCTCGTTCAAGGATTTCCACATGGCATTAATTTCAGGGTTCTCTCCCTCAAAGATGATAGGAACTCTTTTACTTATACCGACGATTCGAAAAGCTTCTTTTTTCTCTATACGGTAGTTCATTTCGTTTCCTCCCTGGACAGATAGTTGAAAGGTCATCCCTGGATATGCTTTTAAAGAAATTCCGTGCCGTTTTACTTCTGAAGGAGTTACACCGTGCAGCTTCTGAAAGGCCCTCGTAAACGAATCAGGCGAATCGTAGCCATATTTTAACGCTGTATCGATAACACGTACCTGGCGACGCTGAAGATCAAGCGCTGCCATCGTTAAACGGCGGCGCCGGATATATTCCGATACCGGGACGCCTGCTAAAGAAGAAAACATCCGCTTAAAATGGTACTCCGAGCAGCAGGCAATACGGGCCACTTCTTGAAAATCGATTGCCTCCGTTAAGTGATTCTCAATATAACGCAGGGCGTTATTCATTCCCTGTAAACTATCCATAATAATGACCTCTCTTATTTAGAGAATATCAATCCCCTGAAATACGTGCCCTGCTTTTCGTGCCTGATAAAGTCGGATGATAACTATTAGCTTTCTGATTAAGAAGCGCACCGGACTATGTATATCATAAAAAAAGAAATAGAAGCCCCTCACGGGAAAACTTCTATTCCTTTTCATTATTTGTTTTTAAAATCGCCTTTTTTATCCTGGGCGACGCCTTTAAGCTTGTCTTTCTTTCCTTCGCGCTGCATCTTTGAATTGTTTGTGGCGCTTCCCATACGGTCTTTTGCTTCCCCTTTGACCTTGTTCGCGTTTCCTTTCAGTTTGTCGCCAAAACCTTTTTTATCGCTCATCTGTGATCCCTCCATGATGTCTGTCTACATCAGCAGTTCCCTTCAGCAGGCAGCGTCAAACAGAAGACTTTCCCACCGTGCATATTTAATTGGCAGACTGCTTCGGGGCCAGGCTGGCCATCAGTGCCTGTTTTATGACATTGGTGATAACGAGTGAAACAAAGCAGGCACCTTTCTGCTGTGCCTGAAGCACGTCTTCCCGGGAGCTTGCAATCGTACCGAGGGGCATTTTCATTTCTGCACTTTTTTGATACAGCCCTGTAAGCACCTCCTGCACTTCCGGATTGTCTGCTCCGTCTCTATACCCCATATTAACGGACAAATCTGTCGGTCCTAAAAACGCCATGTCGATGCCGGGAACCTCCATAATTTCCGTAAAATTTTCGGCCGCTTCCGGGGTTTCAATTTGAACGCTCACTAAAATTTGTTCATCGGACGCATTCATAAACGCTTCTCCCCCGTGAAAACCGTAACCCGCAGCCCTCATTGAAAATGCGGTACCCCGTTTCCCGTGCGGTGGGTATTTTGCTGCCTGTACCACCTTTACTGCTTCTTCCCGGGAATTTACCATCGGCACCTGGATGCCCAGAGCCCCGCGGTCCAATGCCTTTTGAATGCTAGAAGGATCATAGCTCACGCGTATGATAGGCACCATTCCGACTAGCCGGGCAGCCCTGATCATTTCTTCCATTTCTGCCCCGCTGTAAGCTCCGTGCTCGTCGTCCATAATAATAAACTCATAGCCTGCGTATCCGAGCATCTCTACGATTGCCGGCGAATAAAGGCTTGTGATAGCCCCCTGGGTCAGCTCGTTTTTTTTAATCTTATCTTTAACCTCGTTTTTCAGCATTTTCATCTTCCTTTGTTAGTTTTCTTGAAGCCAATAGGATAAAACTGCTGTTACTGCTTCGGGCTGGTCCAGAGGACTTAAATGGCCGCACTGGTCAATCAAAACCAATTTTGCACCCGGTATTTTCTTCGCGAGATCTTCCTGCATGGAAGGCCCGCACAGCGCATCCTGCCTGCCTGCCAAAACCAGCGCCGGACACTTTACAGCAGAAAGCACGTCTACCGCCCCCGGGCGCGTTTTGTTAGCTTCAAGCTGCCTGTAGTAGCCCTCTTCCCCGACATCCTGACTCATTTGCCGAATTACTTCTTTAACACTCTCACCAGCATGTTCCTGAAATACGGCGCTGGGCAGGAACTGCTCCGAAACAATTCGTTTGAAACCGCCTGCCTGCAGCTGCTTCTGCTGATTATCCCAAAGCTCTATCTGTTCTTTAGTCGGGGGATAGGGATTGGTATCGAGCAGTGCCAGCTTGTTCACCCGGTCCGGAGCCTCTTTCATTATTTCCATAGCCACAATGCCGCCAAGCGACAGCCCGGCAAGCGAAAAGGATCCGGAAACACTGCCCAGTATTCGCTCCGTCATCTCCTTCACGGAGGCGTCCCGGGTCATGTCTGGAATGATGATCTCTCTATCAGCAGAAAAAGCACGGTGTTGATGCTCCCATAACGCTGACGTACACAACGTACCGGGAATTAATACAAGAGGTTCCATGCTGCTCCCCCTCCTTTTGGAGTACTTATTTTTCCAGCCGCACCTCTGCCGACAAACGGTGCCCTTCCAATCCTTCAATTTCGGATTGTGCTGTAGCATGAGCGGCCAGATGCTGGGTGCCTCTACCCGTAATTTCCTGATGGGTGGCGATTTTCACAAAATTCCCTACCCATAGTCCTCCGGTGTAACGGGCGCCCCGCTGTGTGGGCAGAGTATGATTGGTTCCTGAAACCTTGTCTGAAAAGACTACGGAGCTTTCTTCCCCTAAAAATATGGAGCCGTAATTGCTCAATCTATCCTTAATCTCCTCGTACGATCGCAGGTGCACGTGCAGATGTTCGATAGCGTAGTCATCACACACGTCGATGCCTTGGCTGGTGCTGTCTACAACAACAACCTCTCCCGCTTTTTCCCACGCCGCGTGAGCCGGTGAATCTTCAGAAAACTGCTTCAAATATTTTTCCACCTCAATGATTGTCTGTGCGGCCTGTTCTTCCGAGGTGGAAACAAGAATGGCTCTGGCATTTGGATCGTGTTCTGCCTGGGCCAGTAAATCCGCAGCACACCATTCGGGCTTTGCAAATTCATCGCTAAACACGAGCACTTCACTCGGTCCGGCAATCAGGTCGATGCCCACTTTGCCGAATACCTGCCTTTTTGCTTCTGCTACAAACCGGTTACCCGGCCCGGCAATGACATCGACCTCCGGCACCGTTTCTGTACCTGTCGCCATTGCTGCCACAGCCTGCGCTCCGCCTATGGCGAAAATATCCGTTACCCCCGAGCAATGGAGCCCGTACAATACCGCCGGATGAATGCTGCCTTTATAATTAGCCGGACTGCACGCAATAATTTGTTTTGCCCCTGCCACTTTGGCAGGCACCGTTACCATCGGTCCGGAGGAAAGCAGCGGAAACCGGCCGCCAGGCACATATGCTCCCACCTTTTCCACCGGTATTACCCGGTGCCCCATCCGGATGCCTTCCCCAAAATCTTTATCCAGGGGCTGCAGGCATTCGAGCTGAGCTTCAGCAAACGCCGTCACCCTCTCCACTACTCTTTCGATCAACCTCTTCGTTTCGTCTGAAAGAGAAGCAATGCTTTCATTCAGCTCTTCTTCAGAAATACGAATGGGCCGTGCGGAGTCACTGAATTTCTCCTCATAGCGTTTAACCGCTTCATCGCCCTCCTGCTTCACGTCTTTAATAATTTGTTTTACAATCTGCTCTGTTTCCTCCGTCACTTCGGACGAAATGGCATCAGCTTTCTTTAAATACTGCATAAACGCCTCCCAGGTTCTATAAATTATTTCACTGCTCCTGCACTCATACCTTTAACAAACTGCTTCCGGACGATAAGCATAAATATAATCGTCGGCAGCACATAGATAATGCCTGCAGCAGCCATTTCATTCCAGATTACACCGTTCTGACCGACAAAGTAGGACAGAGCCACCGGTAATGTTACGGCTTCTTCGTTCGTTAAAATAAGCGCAAACATGTACTCATTCCACGTAATAACAAAGCAGAAGACGGCGGCAGTAATAATACCCGGCCGGGCCATCGGCAGCAGAATATGCCATATGACACGGAGCCTGCCCGCACCGTCAATCATTCCTGCTTCCTCCATATCCTGCGGAATGCTGTCGATGAAGCCTTTAATCAGCCAGATCGCATAAGGAATCGTGTGGCCAAGATTTACAATAATCAGCGCCAGTGTAGTATCGAGGATCCCCCAGTTCCGGAACATAATGAAAAATGGAATCACGTTGACGATTAAAGGGATAAACTGCGTTGCCAGAATCGCAAACATGAATACCTGTTTCCCCTTCATGTCAAAGCGGGAGATGCTGTAGGCTGCCAGCACACTGACCGGCATAGTGATCAGCAGCGTGAAAAACACGACTATGGTACTGTTGGAGTAAAACCTCCCAAAATTATACTCTGCGCTGAATATTCTGCTGAAGTTCTCCAGGGTCGGCTGGAAAAACACGCTTAACGAATACACTTCCGATACCGGCTTGAAGGCAGTTAAGGTGATCCAAAAAATAGGCAGAAACAAAAACGTTACGACGAGCAATACGCCAATGGTTTCCACTACACCCAGCGTTATTTTTCGTTTGTGCAGTGCTTTGGCTTTCTTCTCTTCCGTAGCAGGTGCCGCTGTAGTATTCATTAGTTCCACTCGCCTCCTTTCACGAGTTTCCTCATGTAAATAAGAACGAAGCCGATCGTTATAATGGCGAGAATGTAGCCAAGAGCCGCTCCGTAACCCATGTCATAATACCTGAAGGACGTATTATAGATGAGGAAGTTCAAAACTTCGGTGGAATTCCCCGGTCCCCCGCTGGTTAGTGTGACAATGGGGTCAAACTGTTTCAGGGCAAACATCGTCATCAGAATAGAGGCGATCAAAATGATCGGCTGCAGCATGGGCAGGGTGATACGGAAAAGCGTCTGAAAAGCGGAAGCTCCGTCGATTTTTGCTGCTTCAAATACTTCTCCTGGCATGCCCATTAATCCGCTGATAAACATGAGACTCATGAACGGCAGCCATATCCAGACAGCAACGGAAATTAGTGCGGCCATTGCCGTAGAAGGGTTGCCGAGCCAGACGACATCTGACAGCGGCGGAACCAAAAATCCGACAATGCGGTCAAACAGCCCGTAATCCGGGTTCAGCATAAATCGCCAGGAATACCCTACCAGCGCCGGACTTAAAGCAAAGGGAATGATCAGTACAGCCCGTAAAAACGACAGATGCTTTTTTTCTTTACTCAGCAGCATGCCGACAGCTATTGCTGCTGCAATGGTGATGAAGACAGTGCTTATGGTGAATATTAGCGTCACTATAACGCTATTCCAGAAATTTCCGTCCGACATTGCCTGAAGATAATTATCAAACCCTACAAAGGGGCCGGTTTCAAGCGTTTCGGTTAAATCCCATTCATGGAGACTGATCCAGAGTGAACGGACCAGCGGGAACACGGTAATCGTTCCAACGATTAAAAGTGCAGGGGCGAGCAGTATATATTTAAAATACTTATTGGTCATGCCTTTATCCTCCTCTTTGAGGCCGATGCCGATAAAACATTGTTAGGGAGCCCCCTTCACCGTAAGGGGGCTGAATGGTTTTATTCGTAATATCCTTCTTCTTCCAACAATTGTTCTACTTCCGCAGCCGCTTCATTCGTCGTTTGTTCTACCGGAGCTCCGGCTGCCATATCTGAGATGGCACTGCTGATAATGTTTGAGACTTCAGGCCACTCCGGAATTTTTGGAAGTGTCTGGGCGTTTCCAAACGCTTCTCCGCCTACTTTGAACAAATCGTCGCCCGCTTCATTTAATTCTTCGTCATTAAAATTCTCCGTCTGGGAAATGTCGGTGGAGAATTGATCAGACGGCGAGTCTCCATTCAATGCATCCAGGACGATCTCTTTTTCGTTTTCCGGCTCGCTTACCCATTTCATGAATTCCCAGGCGGCTTCTTTATTCTCTGAATCCTTCATCATGCCCAGTGGGAAAGTAGAAATATTTGCGGTGCTGCCTTTTCCTTCCCAGCCGGGTACAGTAGTAAAGCCGACATTACCCTGAACTTCCTCGTCTGCTGAATCACTCAGGTTAAAGTCGGAATATACCCACCACCAGCCGACCCACATGGCGGAATTTCCCTGTTTAAAGTCAGTTCGTGCATCCTGCTCCCCAAAGGAAACAGAACCCGGGGAGGCAATTTCATCTTCCACTAACAGGTCAACGTACCTCTGGGTCGCTTCGATACCTTCCTCAGAGTTAAACACCGGCTTCATATCCTCGTCGAAAATATCTGCTCCGTTGCTCCACAAGTAAGAGGTCCACATGTACATGTTCTGCCCGTTGTTTCCGCCCTGATAATAAGGGGAAATTGCTGACATTTCTGTATTTTCTGTAATTTCTTTGCCTGCTTCCTCTAATTCCGTCCATGTCTCCGGTGGATCGATGCCTAAATCCTCAAAAACATCCTTACGGTAAAACATCAATTGCGCGTTTGCCCGAACCGGCAGACTGTGTACCTCATCGTCAAATGTGGATAAATTTAACGATGATTCCGGAAAGCGGTCAAAATTATAGTCGTCCTCGGCAGCGTACTCATCTAACGGCTCCAGAAACTGCTGCACAGACGGTCCCATCGTGTCCAGATACGTGACCAGGTCAAAGGTGCCCTCTCCCGAAATACCTTCAGTAGTAATGCGGTCAAGCAGGTTATTGTAAGGCACCCCGATGAATTCTACTTCGATGCCCGTTTCTTCCGTGAATTCTTCACTTCTCGCTTCCCATGCATTAAACTGGCCGATATCTCCTTCGGTAACTGCTACAGTGACTGTCTCCCCTTCTAAATCTTCATCCCCCGAGGAATTACCGCAGCCGCTAAGCGCCAGTGACGAAACCAATGTTCCGGACAGTAGTAACAGTGATGGCTTTTTATACATTTTTATGCCCCCTATTTTTTATGCCTGCAAGCTGCAAACCAATTTCACTGCTGATTCTGCAGCATTATTTGCCGGCAGTTGCACATTGCTTGTTTCTCTGCTCATAAAACGGTGTTAAAAACAAACGTTCATATTCTTCAGCAAGCTGCAGCACGGTTTTCTCCTGATGCCAGCCTCCAACTAATTGAATCCCCACTGGCAGCTGACCGCCCGAAAGGCCGCCGGGCATGGACAGAGCCGGATGCCCTGTAATGTCGAACGGGCACGTGTATCTGATCATTGCTTCGTTTATATGCTCCCCGTCCAAAACCTGGTTTTCTCCCAGACGCGGCGGGGTAACAGGAAGAGTAGGAGTTACTAAAATATCCACCTGTGTAAATAGTTTGGAAAATTTGAGTGTCATTTCTTCCTTTTGTTTAAGAGCTTCCAAATATTCTAACGCCAAAGCTTTTTCTCCCCGTGCAAACGTGGGGCCGATATCTTCTGCGTAATCTTCAAGGGATGCTTTTCCCCGATGTACAAGTGTAACCTCCGGTGCGGCAATTTTCCGGGCCAGCTCAATGGAGCTGTTGAAGAAAGCCGTGTCCACTTCTATTAGCTCGGCTCCCATTGAACGACAGTTTCCTAAAAACTGGTCGTACACCTTCTGTACCTCCGCACTAAGGTTTTCATTAAAGTACTGCTTGGGGACGCCCAGCTTCAGTGGTCTTCCAATATTATTTGAATAACCCGCAGCTTTTTTTTGCATGCCGTGAAGCAGCAGTGGGATGTCTGATACATAATTAGCCATTGGTCCTGCATGATCCATCGAAGTGGATAACGGAAAAATGCCTTCGTTGCTGATGAGCCCATACGTCGGCTTTAACCCGGTGATTCCTGTACATGAGGACGGTATTCTGATGGACCCTGCGGTGTCCGTGCCAACGGAACCGCAGCAAAAGCCGGCAGCTACAGCCGCCGCCGAGCCGCCGCTGGACCCGCCTACCATATAGTCCTGATGCCACGGATTGAGAACGTCTCCGTAAAAGGGATTTTTTGATGTAATCCCAAACGCATACTCATGTAAATTGTTCTTCCCCAAAGTAATGGCCCCGCGGCTTTTTAGATTCGTTACCACTGCAGCGTCTTCACTGGGAACGTAATCCCTGTCAATCCAGGATCCGTTGGTCGTTTTTGTTCCTTTTGTATTAATAATGTCTTTGTAGGACACAGGAATTCCCGCCAGCTTGCTTTCGAAATGGCCCTTATTAAATTCTTCAGTTATGTTTTTTGCTTCAAGTACTGCTTCTTCTGTTATGGAAATAAAGGAATGAAGTTCGCTGTCCCGGGCTTTTATTTTTCGCAGGCAGTCCGTAACTATTTCCGCAGGAGAAAACCATTTATGATGATATCCTTCGTGCAGCTTTCGGATGGAATTCATGATACCTCCCTCCAATGATTGTTATGAAACACCGGTAAAGTTACCGTCCTCAGAGGAAAACTGGTTGTCGCCGCCCTCGTTATCTTCGTCCATTTGAGCATAGATCTGGCGCAGCACTTCCATGCCGTCAAACAGCATCCATTCCTCCTGAATCTTTTTGTTGCGGACTTTGAAATGATTCATCCCGTTGATTTCCACCGCTTTTCCGCTTGGTGAACCGAAATAGCCAATACCGCCATGTACACCTTGAATTCTCCAGCGCACAGCTACATCCCAATCGTCATCCGAGCCTTTTTTGTTGCACGTCACACGGTCAAGCAGCACCTTGGCATTCGGTACAGAGGCAAACAGGTTAATGAACATGCCCTGGATTTCACTATGTCCGACCATGTCTTTATTGCATACGTAATGAATCACGGCATTGCTTTCGTAAAAATTCTTTACATAATTAAACGACCGGCGCTCCCACACTTTGTTGAACATTTCGAGTATAAAATCACCAATTTCAAATTCTTTGTGCTGCGGGATATACTCTTTTGGCGGAAGCCCTTCCTCTGCCGACTGGGACAGGCTGAACTGCAGGTTAGGAGCCAGCTGCTTTGTCTGCTTCGCGGTACGCTTAGCTATTTCCAACGGATCATAGCCGAGCTGCTGCACGAGGTGGTGCGTATCCATCACGAGCCATTCTTCATATATTTTGTTTTCATGAATCAGGCAGTCGGCGGTTGTCCGGAAAACGACTCTTTTCCCTGTTGCAGGACCATAAAGGGTGTCACCAATATTAGTCGCTACGGACCTGCCGCGGTGAGAAGTGAAAAAGCCTTCTTCATCGTTGCCGGACCATACAATGCTCCAGCCCAGGCCTGTACGGTCTGGAAAAGCCTGCAGGGTTTGCAGTGTACCCGAGATTACTTCGTTAACGCCGTGGCTGTTAATGAGCCCGCGGTGGATCTGCACGCCGTGACTGTACGTATCATAAATAAGCCCGATGTCCTTTTCCTTCCAGATCTGACGGGTAATCCGTACAATATAGTCGACGATATTGTGGTAATTCCCGTAGCCCTTCATCGACTGCTTTTTGATTTCATGCTCCGGGATACGCAGATAATCCTCATCATCCCGGGCGTCCATCGCGTTTACTTCACTGCCGTCAGCGTAATGTACTAGATGCTTATGAACAGTGGCCTTTCCGCCTTTTGTTTCTGCCTTCGGGCTTTGTGTCACTTCCTGGACCGGTTCTCCGTTTCCGGCTGTCAGAGCCTCTTCCTGTTTCTTACCTGTTTTGGCTGCATTCTTGTTTTCCATAAAATACCCTCCTGAGCATTGGTTGTGTCCCGCTTGCCTATAGACTCTCGTCTACGTAATTCTTCTATTATATATTTTTTCACTCTCCCATTTTCAATTTTTCTGCCATTTCTTTTTCTCTTTCCTTAAAATCCTCCGGCGGCACCATTTTGCCTTTTTCGTCAGCATTGAACCCGTATTGGGCTGCTTGTTTCATCACGTCGGGCGCCCAGTAAGGATCCTTTCCTTCAAACACTTCATGCTGCTCGAGCACCGCAAACAGCCACGCGTCCTCATCGCTCACATTTTCCAGACCGCGGTACAGCCCCTTCGGCAGTGTGATCAAATCCCATGCTTCCAAAATAGCTTCACCTTCAATCTCGTCCGGACCTTCTCCCCAATAAAAGCGCCATTTTCCACTCAGCGGCATGAACGATTCAATATAATCATGCGTATGAAAAGCCGGGCCGTTTCCGGGCGGAGCCTTGACCATTCCAATCTGGAAGCCATGCGGCTCAGTAATAATCGGGTTGTATTCAGGATTTTCGCTTGCTGTGTCCCCGATCACTGCGTAATTAATCCGGTTGTGCCCCGGGATGATGCTGTCGATAAACATCAGCGGGATGCCCTGCGATTTCATGTCCTTAAATCGTACAATCCGTTCCTTCATTTGTTCATTAATGCTTTTTGTCGAGTTTTCATTCATGTACTAGTCCTCCTAAGACGATTGTTTTGTTGTGTATTATCAGAAGCTCTCACCAGACGGTCCAGCCGCCATCGACGACGATCGTCTGGCCGGTAACCATATCGGAGGAAGCCGAGCTGAGAAATGCCACCGCTCCGAATAAGTCTTCAGGCCGGGCCAGTCTGCCAAGCGGAATTCTTGCAAGCACTTCCTCTTTAAATTCCGTATCCTCAAACATTTTTTCTGTCATTGGTGTTTCAATAAAGGTCGGGGCTACAGCATTAACATTGATTCCATAAGAAGCCCACTCAATTGCCAGTGATTTGGTCAGCTGCGTAATTCCTCCCTTGCTTGAGCTGTAGGCTGTGCGGTTGTAATACCCTACAAAAGCCATCTGGGAGGACATATTAATAATCTTTCCGCGCCCCGCTTCACGCATCCACTTTCCGGCCGCCTGACAGGCAAAAAAGACGCTTTTTAAATTAATGTCGTGGATTCGGTCCCATTGTTCCTCCGTGACCTCTTCTGCTGGCGCCGGGATATTCGTGCCGGCATTGTTCAGGAGCACATCGATCCGGCCAAACCTTTTGTAAATACTTCCGAATAATTCGTCCAGGTGTTCGGTGTCGGTTAAATCAAACGGAAATGACTCAGCCGTCCAGCCTTTCTCCTGAATGATACGGGCTGTTTCCTGTAAAGCCTGTTCATCCCGAGCTACCAGAGCCACGCCGGCGCCGGCCTCGGCCAGCATAACCGCTATTTCCTTGCCTATGCCTTTATTAGCACCAGTAACGACGATGGTTTTCCCTTCTAAAGAGAATAGATTAGAGCTGATGGCTTTTCCTCCTTTTTTGTATACGTATTCAAAAACGGTTAAAAATTTTATGAATACGTATACAATAACAGGCAGCATTTTATTTGTAAACGCTTTCTTTGTTTTTTTATTATTTACGTGGTGCTCCGCTCAATTAAAATTGGCTCAATAACCTCGTCCGTATAGGCTTCCTGCTTTTCCCCGGATGCCAGTAAATTAATTAATTTTTCCACTGCCAAAAGCGACATACGTTCATGCTGCTGGGAAATAGTCGTTAAATCTATTAAAGGATTAGCCGCAAGGTTGATATTGTCAAAGCCAATAACTGCCAGATCACCCGGCACATCCAGATCCATCGTTTTACAGCTCTCCATAATGGCCAGCGCCATTTGGTCTGAAGCAGCAAATACAGCTGTTGCTGGGTCCGGGCCCTTCATTATTTTTTTTATATAATCCGAAATCGCTGTGTGCTCCAAATCCCCAACGTAAACGAGCGCTGGATCATAGGGAATGCTATGTTCTTCAAGCTTGTTTTCATAGCCAATACTTCTTTCATAAAGCGTCGAATACTTTGTTAACAGCGTCGCAAACCCTATGCGCTTATGGCCTTTGCCGATCAAATGCTCCATCGCCATGTGAGCGCCCTTAACGTTGTCGAGTACGAAGGAATGCCCCTTTTCTGAATACGTTTTTGTATTATACAAAACGACAGGGGTATCCGAGCTGTAAAGCCGGTTGATTTCTTCTTCATATCTTTCCACGGATCCGACAATGATCCCTTCCACACGCTTTCCGATCAGTGTATCTATCGCTGTTTTTAAATTGTCACTGCTGTGATTGGTATCTGTTAATATGACGTCGTAGCCTTTTTTTCTGGCTTCGGTGATAATAATTTTCGCGGTTTCTGCAAAAAAGGTATTCGCTATGTCCCCGACAATTAAACCAATCGTGCCGGTTTTTCGTTTGTTTAAACTTCTCGCGACTTCATCCGGCGTAAAGCCCATTTCGTCTATCGCACTTAACACCTTCTGCCGTGTGGCTTCCTTGATATAAGGATAGTTGTTAATTACTCTTGAAACCGTTGCCTGGGACACGCCTGCTTTTTTGGCTACATCGTTGGACGTCACAGTTAACTTCATCACTTACCAATCACCTTTTCATGTTCCCGAAATTAGTTGAATACGCATTCAACTAATTTTAAATTAGCACATTTATCCATATAGTTCAATTTTCGTGCCGCGTTCAGTCGGTGGTGCTGTATCTTTGGACACGTAATGAAGCCTGAGCTTTATGGCCTTTGAAGCCTTCAAGCTCGCACAGCCGTTCGGCGTATCTGCCTATTTCCACACTGGCTTCCTTCGTCACACGCTGATACGTACAGTTTTTCAAAAACTTGCCTACCCATAAGCCGCCCGTGTATTTTGCCGCCTGCTTGGTCGGAAGTGTATGGTTGGTTCCAATTACTTTGTCCCCGTAGGCTACATTCGTTTCAGGCCCGAGAAAGAGCGCACCGTAGTTTGTCATGTTTTCCAGAAAATAATCCGGATTGCTCGTGAGAACCTCTACGTGTTCATAGGCAAGCTTATCTGCTTCCTGAACCGCTTCCTCCACATCTTCCACTACGATAATTGAACCATTGTCCTGCCATGCCTGCTCTGCAACTTCCGCTGTCGGGAGTGTTTTTAGCTGACGGGCAATCTCCTCCTCCAACGACTCGGCAAGCGATTGGGACGTAGTAATAAGAGCGCCCGGAGACGTCGGGCCGTGCTCTGCCTGGCCGAGGATATCGGTCGCTACCATTTCCACATCAGCCGTTTCATCAGCAATGACAAGCGTTTCGGTCGGGCCTGCAAATAAATCTATACCTACTCTTCCGTACAGCTGCCGCTTTGCTTCTGCTACAAAAGCGTTGCCCGGGCCGACAATCATATCCACCGCCTGTATAGTTTCCGTTCCGATAGCCATGGCGGTCATTGCCTGAACTCCTCCCAACAGATAGATTTCGTCTGCCCCGGCCATATGCATAGCTGCTACTGTAGCTGCCGGTATTTCACCATTACTCGGTGGCGTGCAGGCGATTACCCTTTCGACCCCGGCTACCTTTGCTGTCACAATACTCATATGGGAAGAGGCCACCATCGGATAGCGTCCGCCAGGAATATAGCAGCCTACGCTGTTCACCGGGATGTTTTTATGCCCTAAAATAACGCCGGGCCGCGTTTCCACTTCAATATCCTGAATCGACTCCCGCTGATGCCTTGCGAAATTTTGAATTTGTGCCTGCGCAAAGGTAATATCGTCAATGACCTGCTGGGGTAGTCCATCGATTACCTGCTGAATAGCCTCGGGCGATAAACGGAATGCTTCCGGCGACCATTTGTCGAATTTTTCGGAGAGCTCCCGGACTGCTTCATCTCCACGATGCTCTACGTCATGAATGATCCCCTGCACCGCCTGCTGAACCTTTGTGTCCGCCTCCTGCTTTTCCTGATCGCTTTTTCCTCTTTTCAAATAAGTCGGCATTAAGCATCCTCCTTCATTTTTGAATACGTATTCAATATAAACTAAACTACTCATTTTGTAAACGCTTTAATAAATAATCCGGTTGCTTTTTCAAAAAAATACGGCACCTGTTTATCAAGAACAGGCACCGTACCATTAAAAATTAACCCCATACTTTTATTTTATTTTTGCCGGGCTGCAGCTGACCGATCGGTCCCGGGACATCTGCGCCGTCTTTTTGTTCTTCGAAAAAGTCGGTGTCGATCCGCAGCTTGCTTCCATCCGGATTTTCAAAATCTGCATCCACGATACGTGCCCGCTCCAGGTTGCCCGTATGCTTTATCTCCCCGCGCATTTGCTCAAATCCCTCTGGCAGCTCACAGGACAGATATACCCCGTCCCCTTTTTCGATGATCGTAATCTGGGGATTAAAAGATTCTTTGGTAAATGCTTCATTTTCTCCTTCAAACGGAACCGCCCCGTTAAAGTAGGCGTTATGATTAATATAGACCGGCTGCTCGATACTGTGGAACGCTTCATGGTCACCGCCGACCTGATCCACCTTTTCGATATATTCCTCAAGCGACGCCGTGTATCCGTTAAAATGGGACGTGCCTACATCATTCAAATCCGATTTTCCTACAAACATGTTATTGTAAAAACGATCGTCTCCGCCGTAGACAGGCGCAAATCCTGATACCTCCGTGCTGTGGGGCACGTGATACGGTGTTGCCCGGTCCAGCATTTTTTTGTGCACCATTTTGCCCGCGATCAGATTGTTAACATAAGCTCCGCCCTGCGCATGATTATCCAGAGCGTAGTCTGCTGTTAAAATATTATGGTCCACCACGTACGGTCCGCTGCTCACTTCCACGAAAAGATCGCGGCTGTTTTCGTAAAATAGATTTTTACTTACCCTGGTTCCCTGGGTCTGCCAGTCGAGCCATACCCCAAGCGAGCAGTGATGGATTCGGTTGCTGTGAATCTGGACATCAATTGCTGCGTGCAGTTTAATTCCGGCGATTTCATGGCCGAAAAATTCCCGCTTTAAAGCGATATTATAAATGTGATTGTGATAAATTTCGCTGAACACACAGCCCAGATGGCCGACAATTCCGTTCTGGCCGCAATCATAAATGGTATTGTTCCGGATAATATGAGAGCCGATACGCTCTCTGCTCCACCCAATCTGACGGGCAAGAAACACAGATTCCAGCTGGTACTGGTAGCCTGGTTTGTCCTTTCTTATCGTCCGGTAGTTATCACCGGTGGAGGCTTCCTTTCCAATACTGATCGCACTGCATTTGGAATCGTGGATCACGTTGTTTTCAATAATCCATCCTTTGCTCCATTTCGGTCCGATCAGTCCCGGCTGATCCGCTGTCGGAGGCGTCCACGGCGTTGCTGCCTGAGCCATTTCAAACCCCTGCACCGTAATATAGTTAATTCCCGTCACCTCCGGATAAAAGCAGGCCTTCCGCACGTTTATTTCCACCAGCTCTTTATTCGGATCAGCACCCTGGAAATTGGCGAAAATCGTCGTATGGCTGCTGTCTGCTTCCGCATACCAGCGATATGTGGTCTGCTCCGGACTGTGGACAGGGACCACCGTTTTTGTCCAGTGATCCAGAACCTCGGTCTGCTTTTCCGGATTCATTACTTCGGCGAAGGTTTCAGCTTCGTAAAAGGACATTCCGTTTAAATATACATCTCCGAGATGCCTGCCTGGGTTGTGTACGATCCAGTCACCGAATATTTTTTCCGTAAACGGATTGTAGTCGCCAAATAACGTGTTTGGGATAACTGCCTTCCAGACCGTTCCTTCCACCTGCTCCCAGTAGTCAATTTGTTCCGAACCTTTAATTACTGCTTTTTCTCCGGGAGCAGCGGTATATGTAATTCTTCGATCCTCACTCCGGCCTCCATTTTTCGGCTTCACCCATTCTCTGTATTCACCTTCATGCACTACTACGGTATCGCCTGCCTCGGCTGTTGAAGCCGCTCTATTAATTGTTAAAAACGGATTTTCCCGTGTACCGTTACTGCTGTCAGATCCGTTTTTTGCTACATGATATTCAAATGCCATGAAGCTTTCCCCCTTTTATCAATCTATTTTTATTATAGGCAGGAAGCTTCCTATGCTTCTATTCAAAAAATAGTATAATATAAGACAATATTAGTGTTTTATGAAAGGGGAGCCGGCTGTGGTCTTTTTTGAGCCTCACGGAGTCGAAGAACAGGAATCATTTCAGAGTGTTACCTTAACCAATTTCAGCTTTCCGCTTCACTTTCACCGTGCCTATGAACTGATTATCGTTCAAGAAGGACAGTTGCGGGTCGCCATTGACCAAAAGGAGTATCTTCTGCAGCAAAACGAGGCGGTTTTTATTTTCAATAATCAAATGCATGAATTTACAACGATTGACCATTCCACCATCACCGTCATCATATTTTCGCCTGAATTGATTGGCCGTTTTTTTATGGATTATAAAGGCTTGATTCCCGTCAATAATACGTTTTCTCTGTCGCGGGACGCGCAGCTGCCGCCCCAAAACTCTGTCTACAAACAGAAAAGCTTTTTGTACGGCATATGCAGTACGTTAGAGGAACATACCGATTTCAGGCCCGTACAGTATTCCGCAAAAACGAAAATACTTCATCAAATGCTCCTGTATGTGGATAATAATTACGCCGCCGAGTGTACGTTAAAAGCGGTGGCTGAACATCTGCAGTATGACTATCCCTATCTGTCCAAGCTGTTTGTTCACATGGCAGGCATGACCTTTACCGAATACTTAAACTATTACCGGATCTCGCGTGCCTATTATTTACTGAAAAGCAGCCAGAAGCCAATCGGGGAAATTGCTGCCGACTGCGGCTACAGCAGCCTCCGTTCCTTCAACCGGAATTTCCAGGCCTTCCTGCGCGATTCCCCACGCAGATTTAGGGAATTTTCGTCCCAACGGGCTTAATTACCAATGGAGGATTTTGTGATTCGGAGAAACGAATTCGCCTTTCTTTGAAATTCATACGAAACGGAGACCTCTTCCACCCTATGACCCTTTGTTGTTAAATATTCAATCACTGCGTCCAGGTACTCGCAGTGCTCGCCCGTCAGATCCACCAGCGGAAAAATGCGTACTTCCTCTTTTGCTACTCTCAGCAATTCTGTAAGCGTGTCGATGTGAAAGTCATAGCTCAGACGGTCGGCGTACATAAACAGAAAATGGGCGGACAAAACGGTGTCAAAGGTACTGTCCTCAAAAGGAAGCACCGGCAGTTCCGCTGGCACATACCGGTCGCCGGAATGATACATATCTTCCGAACAGTCGTGCAGTGCCTGTGTGCGTTTACTTTTTAAATCTTTAACACTGCGAATGTAATTCCATTTGTAATTATCTTCAGCCTTCGTTATGTGTGCCGCCGCGTGCTCAATATCCTCCAGCCCTTTTTGCTTCAGATCTCCGACCCGGTGATCGTACGCAATATCACAGGCTGTTTCCGACAGCCGTAAACGAACAGGCCCCGGCCGGGCAATCAAGGATGCGTTTTCCCTGGATCATTGCTTTGGAAAGTGCAAACATATCCAGGTATTCGTCAAACGTGCGTCCGATAAAAACAACACGATCCAAATCAAGCTTCGTCTTCTTTTCTCTGCTCAACTCTGCTCACCTCAAATAAAAAAGATTACCCTCACGTTAGCATATGTTCTGCTACCGGGGTAATCTTCATTGGAAAAATAATCTATTTTTCCACTTCTATTCGTCAGGCTGTTATGCCAATGACCCTCCGTCGACGACCATCTCATCGCCGGTCACAAACCGGGATTCATCGGAAGCATAATACAGGGCGGCATAGGCAATGTCCACCGCTTCCCCGTGGTGAGGCGGAAGAGGCACAACGTCCTGGTTATCCTGCGAAATGGTTTTCTGCCGCTCTCCCATGATTGGCGTCCTGATCGGTCCGGGATGAATGCTGTTTGCCCGGATGTTTTCTTCAGCAAAGTGCGCGGCCACGTGCGTCGTCATCGAACGGACCGCCCCTTTGGCAGCGCTGTAGGCTGTGCCGTTGCCGCCGGCCGCTCCGGACCCGGTCAGTGCAGCCATCGATGCTATATTAATAATCGACCCCTGCCCGGCTCTCTGCATTTCCGGAATCACCTCGCGCATACCAAGAAAATATCCTGTCGAATCCACATTCATGACTTTATTCCATTCCTCGAGGGAGGTTTCGAGAATCTTGCTCGGGTAATGGATGCCTGCGTTATTTACCAGGATATCCAACTGGCCGTAGGTGCTTACCGCTTTTTGAACCGCTTTTTTCCAATTTTCCTCCGAGGTGGTATCCAGTTCAAAGGCGGTGATGTCTGCCCCTTCGTCCTGTATTTTCTTTACTTCCTCCTGCAGCAGGTCGAGCTGGACGTCGGCTGCTATCACCTTCGCTCCCTCTTCTGCAAACAGTCTGGCGGTCCCGAGGCCAATGCCACCGGCTGCCCCGGTAACAATTGCAACTTTGTTTTGTAAACGTGCCAATCTATTTCCTCCTTCAATGATTCAGACTCATCTGTTTTCTCTCGTACAAATACCCATTATGCCCAGCGGGTAATCAAGGCTCGTGTAAATGGTATAATTTAAGCAAATCCGTAAAGTCTAAAGGAGGAATTCATATGGACGCGAAAAATAATTCATCTCAGCCCCTTGCATCAAAACAGAAGAAAGACATACTGGCCGTACTCGAAGACCGTTTCGGGCTGCACATGCACCGCCATGAAGAGTTAACATGGACTTCTGTTTTGGAAAAGCTGGAGGCTGACGACGAAAAACTGTGGTCATTGAACGAAATGGAAGCAACCGGCGGAGAACCGGATGTGATTGGCTATGACCGTGAAGAAAACAAATATTTATTCTGTGACTGCTCGCCAGAAAGCCCTAAGGGTCGCCGGAGCGTCTGCTATGACCGCGAAGCCCTGGAAGCAAGAAAGAAATACAAGCCTGAAACAAGTGCTGTGGACATGGCTCAGGCTATGGGCGTCGAGCTTTTAACCGAAGAGCAGTACCACGCCCTTCAAAAACTGGAAAAGGTCGATACGAAGACGTCAAGCTGGATTCAGACGCCTGAGGAAATAAGAAACCTGGGCGGCGCTTTGTTTGGCGACCACCGGTACGGCCGCACGTTCATCTACCATAACGGCGCCGAATCGTACTACGCTGCGAGAGGCTTTCGGGGCATACTCAAAGTATAAAATATTACTGCTCTTCTTCGGCACTTCCTTTGATCCGCGTGTTTACAATTTGATTGCTGCGTACAAACGTTTCGGATTCAATCATGCTCGGTTTTCCCATAGCGACTCCCTGAATAATGCGAAAGGCGTTCCATCCTTCATTTACTGGAGGCAAAATTTTATGTGCCGTTAAATAGGCGCCCAGGGCTGACGCAGCTACCCCGGTGGCCGGATCCTCCGGATAACCGGCTCTTCGGGGGAACTGGCGCGCCTGCACGTATTTTTCGTGTTGCGATGAAACAGCGAAAGGGTAAAAGCCTGTCGTGTTGAACTCGTCACATAAATCCCAAAGATATTCAAAATCAGGATGCATCGAGTTCAGCGTATCTACACTTTTTAAAGGGATAATTAATTTATATCGGGACGTCGAAACGGATTGAACCGGCCATTCCGCCAATTCCTCTGCTCCAATATTTAGTGCCTTGCCTATTTCTTCTTTCGACGGCACTGTCTTCAGAAATTCGGGCGAGAACTGTTTGACACTTATCTTGAGCGTTGAATCATGCTTTTCCCATTCTACATTTACAGGCCCAAGCATGGTCTCCACGATCACCGGGGAATGGCTAATCGCTCCTTTGTTCACTAAAACCGTGATGCTCCCTATGGTGGCATGAACGCACATCTCCATCTCATGGGAGGGGACAAAAAAACGAAGCTTTAGATCACAGTCCGGGCGTGTGGATGATATAACAAAGGCTGACTCATGCGCAAACTCCTTTGTCATCTGCTGCATTGTCTCTGTGGAAAGGCGGTCCGCGTCTAGAACGACAGGGCACGGGTTACCGCCGCCCTCTTCCAGAGAAAACACCGTTGTGTGTATAACCTGATAGCTCACTTTTCTCCCTCATTTCGTTAGCTTTCAGGCTTATTATAGCATTCAGTAAGTATTTAAAACTGCTGTTTCTCTCCGGGCTTTTATGCTTACTTATTAAACTCCTGTTGAATTTGCATCATCATCATAAACCTTGCCACCTCTCCGCCATTCGCCGCTGCCGCTATCAGCTGGCTGCCAAAGTTATCCTTTGCTTCGCCAGCCACATACAGCCCTTTAACGGAGGTTTCTCCGAATTGACCGACCACAAACCGGCCGTTTTCATCCCGTTCCACGTCCAGACCGCTTAAAAATTCATAATTGGTGCTCCAGTGCACGTACGTAAAAGCGCCCTCTACCTCCACCGTTTCCCCATGGGCCATTCTGATCGTCTGCAGCTGTCCCTTCTCTCCAGACATTTCCTCAATTTTTTCCAGATGATAAGGGATATTTTTATCCTCGAGTACTTTTTTGTTTTCCTCCGCCAGGCTGTCATGGCCATCGGTGAATACTTCCAATTTGTCTGTCCAGTTGGAGAGAAGCGTAACCATATGCATGACCGATTCATACGGATTGATAACGGCAAGCTCTTTGTTTCTCATTTCCCAGCCGTCACACCACGGACAGTAAAAGACGCTTTGCCCGTAATAGCTTTCGATATTTTTAATGGCCGGCAGCTGTTCGATTAAGCCCGAGGCGATTAACACCTGTTTGGATTGAAACTGCCCTGTCAGCGTTTGGACAATAAAGCCGTCATTATGCTGTTGTATTGTAGTCACTCTATCCTTTAACAGCGTATTTCCCTCGTATTTCAGCACATCTTCCCTGGCCCGCTTCCGGAACGTCTGCGGGGTCACTCTGTCCTGTGTTAAATAGGAGTGCGTTTCATGCGTTACGATGTTTCTCGGCTTATCCTCATCAATAATCAGCGCCTGTTTTAATCCCCTTCCAAAATACAAGGCCGCACTCAACCCTGCCGGTCCTCCACCAATAATAATCACATCATAAATCATTTTAAAACCCCTTTCTATATATTAAAGATTCTTATTATCTATAATTATTATAAAGCAAAAGGATTTGCTACACCGTCAAATCCTTCAGCTTTTTGTTTTTTAACGTGTTGATTAAATTGTCCTGCGCTTCCATCATGGCCGCCTGGATTCTGCATTCGTCTCCGTGATCAAAGCTGTCCTCAAACAGCGTCTGCACGCCGTCAATCGCAACCACAATATCGTACACGGTCACATTTTCCCAGTTCTGCTGCAGCCGGTAGCCTCCCTTGGCACCGCTCGTGGAAGTAATGTAATTTGCCTTTACGATACGCGTTAACACTTTGGATAGGTACGTCGTAGAGACATTCAGCGCTACAGACAGATCCTGTACCGGAATTTTCACAGTATCTCCATCACGATGAATCATATACACCAGCGCATGCAGGGCATAATCCGTGGCTTTTGAAAATTTCATACAGCTTTTCACTTCCAATTAAAGATATTATAAATCTATTATATATTTATATAGTTTAATTCGCAAGCTTAAATGCTAATTCAAATAAAAAGACTGATGACAGAGAAGGATCTCCGGCATCAGCCTTTAAACTTTCGGGGGCCTGCCCCCTTTGATTCTTATAACGGGTTAAGCTACTGTCACATCCACTTCAATGTTACCACGTGTCGCTTTTGAGTATGGGCAGTTTTCGTGAGCGCCTTCGGCAAGCTCTTTTGCCTGCTCTTCCGAAACGCCTTCCACATGAACCGAAAGCTGCACGGCCAGGCCGAACCCGCCTTCGTCTTCTTTGCCGATGGAGACATTAGCAGTGATTTCCGTATGGGCCGGCTTGATTTTTTTCTGCCGGGCGACCATGTTCAGGGCACTTTCAAAGCATGCCGCATAGCCGGCAGCGAAAAGCTGCTCAGGGTTTGTGCCCGGCTCGCCGCTTCCACCGAGTTCTTTCGGGGTACGAACATCAAGGTTTAAATTACCGTCCTCTGAAGTGACACGGCCGTCGCGTCCTCCGACAGCGGTAGCGGTAGTTGTATAAATTGGCTGCATGCTAAATCTCTCCTTTTTGAATATGTTCGGTAATTTGGTGCAGCTGACGAAGCAGCTGCTTCGCGCCGTCCTCATCGATCCCCAGCCGGGTGCCGAGGCGCTCAGGCAGGCATGCTGCGTCGTGTTTTAATTCTCTTCCCTTCCCGGTAAGATGAACAAGCACGATTCGTTCATCCTCCGGAGAGCGCTCCCTTGCTACCAGGCCGGCGCCCTCCATCCGTTTGACCATTGGGGTCAGCGTCCCGGAATCGAGGTACAGCTTCTCGCCAATGGCTTTCACGGACTGATGATCCTCCTCCCACAGGACAAGCATCATCAAATACTGTGAGAAGGTGAGCCCGAGCGGCTCCAGCTCCTCACGATACATTTTTGATATTTCCTTGGAACAGGCATAAACAGCAAAGCACAGCTGATGATCGAGCGATAATGGTGAATCATTCATGCGGATGGCCATCCTTTACATTTAATTGTGCACAATCAAATAGTACACAATATTATACTGAAGCACAAACAATGTGCTTATATCATTCGGGTAATCGGGCTCTTACCCCTCCGGATTTTCGGGAAAAGAATAGGAGTTCAGCATACAATTGACCGTATAGAAAAACGAAATCATCTAGGAGGAAAATATGAAATATGACATAGTTGTCATCGGCGCCGGACACAACGGCCTCGCCGCCGCCATTCAACTCGCCAAGCAGGGAAAGCAGGTACTCGTCCTCGAGAAGGAACCCCGGCCCGGAGGAGCGGCTAAATCCGGCGAAGTAGCTGCTCCCGGCTTTATTCATGATTTATTTTCCATGAACATCAGCTTGTTTTTAAAGTCCCGATTTTATATGGAAAATCAGCAGGAGCTTGCCGCGAACGGCTTTACCCCGGTACACAGCTCCCACCCATATGCAAGTGTTTTTCCGGACGGAGGCGGGCTCGCAATTGATACAGAGGCGGAAAAAACGCACCAGAGTCTCTCCAGCCATTCCCCCGCTGATGCGGAGGCCTGGAAAGAATTTGATGCCCTATACGATCAGGTAGCTCCTTATTTGTACAAACTGATGCAGCGGGAGCTCCCTTCTCTCCGAGCCGGGCTTGTCGTGTTCAGGGCCCTGCTTGACTTAAAAATAAAAACCGCCCTGAGGGTTTCCAGTCAGCTTGCCAAGTCCCCGCGGCAGTTTGTCGACTCCTGGTTTGAAAACGATAAAGTTAAGTCGCTGGTCGTTCCGTGGGGCTATCAGATGGATTATGCACCTGATATAAGCGGTGGAGCCGCTTTTCCTTTAATAGAAGCCATTGGACATTACCGGGAGGGAATTCCGTTTGCACGCGGCGGTATTCAAACGATGATTCAGGCAATGGTAACGATGCTCGAAGCGAGAGGCGGCGTGCTGCAAACCAATACCTGGGTAAATGAAGTGCATGTCGAAAACGGTGAAGCCAGGGGTGTGATCCTGGCCGACGGGACGTATATAGAAGCCGGAGACGTGATTGGCACCGCTACCCCGACCCAAATAGCCGATCATCTGGTCGATGCCAAGCACCTTCCAGCGTCCTTTGTTTCTAAAGCAAAAAATTATCAATACGGCCCCAAAACGATGGTCATTCACCTGGCGCTGAATGAGCCGCTTCGATGGATGGCCGGAGAAGACATTGCGCAATCCGCTTACGTGCATGTGGCACCGTACGTGGAGGATGTGGCCCGCACCCATACCCAGGCGCTGAACGATGTTCTTCCGGACAGTCCCCTGCTGATTGTTGGCCAGCCCAGTGCCGTCGATGCGAGCAGAGCACCGGAAGGAAACGCGGCGGTATGGATCATGGTTCGTTCTCTGCCAGCTCATCCAAAGCATGATGCACTAAACGAGATCGAACCCGGGCCCTGGTCCTCCATCAAAGAGCGATATGCCGATCGGGTTATTGATAAACTGGCGGAATATGCGCCTGATGTCAAGGACACTATTGAAGGCCGGCACGTCTTTTCACCAGAGGACCTGCCGAAGGAGAACCCAAATCTTGTAGAGGGTGACCATATGGCCGGCAGCCATCAGCTGTTTCAGCATTTTCTTTTCCGCCCTATGGTGGGCTACTCCCGGTATCAAACACCGATCAGCCATTTCTATATGATCGGAGCCTCCACGTGGCCCGGCGGAGGATTAAACGCAGGTTCCGGATATTTGTTGGGGAAAAAGCTAAAAAGCAGATCCTTTTTTAAATTTTCGCCTTTATGATTGGACCGCTATTGACTATCATTTCATTGCTTAAATAGTTCATTTGGAAAACCTGCAAGAGTTTATCCACTCCAGGGAGGAGATTTATATGAAAGCTATTGTAGCGACAAAATACGGTTCAGCAGAAGTTCTTCAGCTCAAGGAGGTAGAAAAACCTACTCCCAGAAACGATGAAGTATTGATTAAAGTACATGCAACTACTGTAACAGCCGGGGACTGTGAGCTGCGCAAATTTAAAATGCCAATCTTGTTTTGGCTCCCCATGAGAATTTATTTCGGCATATTTAAACCAAGAATTAATATATTGGGACAAGAGCTATCCGGGGAAATTGAATCTGTAGGTAAGGAGGTTACTGAATTTAAAAAGGGAGACTTGGTTTTCGGTTCTACCCAGCTAAGGTTTGGTGCTTATGCCGAGTACGTTTGTTTACCGAGCAAATATGCGATAGTGATTAAACCAGACAACATGAGCTTTGAAGAAGCTGCTGCCCTCCCTACTGGAGGTCTAAATGCATTACATTTCATTAGAAAAGCAAATATCCAGCAAGGCCAAAAGGTTCTTATCGTTGGAGCTGCTGGAAGTATAGGTACTTTAGCATTACAAATGGCCAAATCAGCTGGAGCTGAAGTGACTTGTATTGACAGTACGAAGAAATTGGATATGCTCCGCTTCATTGGGGCAGACCATGTTATTGATTACACTCAAGAAGACTTCACTAAAAGCGGTAAGAGTTACGATGTAATTATAGACGTGGTTGGGAATTGTCCGTATGCACGAACCGTAAAGTCCCTGAGCCAAAAAGGACGTTATATTTTAGGTAATCCAAGTCTTCCAGGGATGCTCAGAGGACTGTGGACTTCAGTGACATCAGACAAGAAAGTTTTATTTGAGTTAGCAGGCTATAAAAAAGAAGACTTATTTTATCTTAAAGAATTTTTTCAGGCTGGAACAATTAAACCAGTCATAGATAGACGCTATCCGTTGAATCAAATGTCAGAGGCACACAGGTATGTTGATCAACAGTATAAAAAAGGAAATGTCGTGATCACAATACCGGAACCGCCTACAGATTAAGACTATTAAGTTCCATTAGGGTAAACTGAAAGCCTTTACTTTTGAAAGATAAGAGCATGCACATTTAAAATTTTCTTATAACAGCATAACGAACAAAATTTTTTCGCCGGACTGATGATTGGCAGCATGCTCTGCTTCCGGTTTAAAAAGCTCTTCAGGCCAAATCCCGGTATTTTTTAATTGGCAGCTCGTTTTGTGTTGCGATGTTGACCTTTTGGTTCGCGTTTCCTGCTTCCAGCGCTTTCGCCCTGCTCATTTCCCTTTTGATCGGTATTCCGACGCAGGTTCAGGAAGTTACGCAAATTTCTCTGATTCAATCCCATACGGAAGAAAAGCAGTTGGCAAAGGTATTTTCTTCCAGAGACGTTATTTTGACCAGCTTTTTTGGCCTGTCTTCATTATTGGTTGGAGGACTGGCGGAAACAGCGGGAGTGCGCAGCGTTTTCATCGTTGCTTCCCTCCTTTTGGTCATCAGCGGTCTGATGTATATACGGAACCGAAGAATATTATCGGTGCCTGCCGAAGAACAAAAGCTTTCTGCGTGAAGGATACTGAAACAATAAATCATTTGTAAATAAACAGCGGCGCTATCTTTCTAGAAAGCGCTGCTGTTTATTTATGCTTTTTATTATCGGCTTCGTTACTTCAGCTGTTTTATAGAATTACGACAAGCCTATTAGAAGGTCATTTCGACTCCGAATCAAGTAAATATGGCAAAGTAGTTTAATAGCGTGCCAAAACATCCATGTTCTTTTTAGAACGTGCTAAAAATAATTCAAGACCTTTTGATACACAATGGTGTTGTTTTTAGGTTGATAGATACAATGACTAAAAAGGTCTACCTTTTTCAACACTGAAAATTCCCCCTGTTTTTTCAAACGAATTAATGAGGTGATTAAAAGTATAGAACGAGATGGGGCTTTAGACGGTATCGGAAAACCAGAGAAATTAAAAGGAGATTTAGCCGTTTTTTTACAGGCCCCGCATCGATATTGAACATCGTTTGGTGTATACCGCCGAGAAACAGAAAATCAGTGTTATTGTCTGCCGATATCATTATTTGATGAAGCTTATCGATAAATCTCCTTTTTATCACGCCGATTGTAAAATTAAGCTAGACAACGAAAAAAATCACTCGTGATACACTCAAGATGAATTTCCGACCAAAGAA
>NZ_JBQLIA010000017.1:0-70738 GCF_056034345.1 Marinococcus sp. LNSP9103-4
GCGACCGGCCCGGCGGGCTCGGTGCTCTTCTTTGACTGCAACACGATGCACGGCTCGGCCGGCAACATTTCGCCGTACCCGCGCAGCAACGTCTTCTTCGTGTTCAACTCGGTGGAAAACAAGCTCGTCGATCCTTTCAGCGGCCAGGAGCCGCGTCCGGAATTTCTGGCCAACCGCCAGGATACTTCCGCGATTGAACCAACCTCGGAATCCCTTACAGAAGGTACAAAATCTTTTAAGTAATATTCAAACCCCTCCCGGGCCGCAAATGCGGCCCGGTTTTTTTGTTTCTTTGCCGGCTTTACAGTACAAAAAAACCGACCCAGTCATTTTTGCTGACGGATCGGCTTCGGTTTATCCTTTTTCTTGTTTTCTGCGCTCTACCAGTTTCTTTTCCAGTAAATCTTTTTCTACAAAATCATCAATCATTTCGTAAAATTTACCTTTATCATTCACCGATCCTGAAAGCTGCTCCAAATGGTTCATAAACGTGATTTGGTCATAATCCTGTGGAAGCTTTCCGGAATAATTGCGGGCAATGCTTTTGCCGTAATGCCAGCAGCAGTTTTTGTCCTTGGTTTCCAGGGCTTTTGATAAAATGACCAACGCTTCAAGGAGCGTCAAAGTTACGCCGGGCTTTTCTTCTGCATAAGAGGCAATGTAGGTGAAAGCGGAATATACGTAATATGAAAACTGTTCGTCTTTCATAATCAACCGGAGCGTATCGTTATCGTCGGTTAAATAAGAAGTAAAGCGGGTCACCTTGGAAATGGAAAATATGAGGTCCGTAAGCTGATAGATAGCGTCCTGCGCTGTCATTGGTTCGTCGTTTCCAAGCGCTTTAATCGCAATTTCGGTCAACTTCCGGATCCCAAATTCGATATCCTGAACTTCTGTTTTACTTTTCCCGAGATACATCAGGTTACGGTACTTTTTTTCATTCACCGGCAGATCCGGCTCTTCATTTGTCTTCCAATAAGAAAAAATAGGAATGCCTTCAAGCACAAAATCTCCAATCCGGCGATCCAGCCGTACTACAATGCCGTCTTTGGCTGCTTCTTTCACGATTTTGCCAAAATCAATAACCTGGATAAAGCCCGTCGTTTCACTTGCAACAATATAAGGCTCTCCTTCTGTTTCCGGCTCACGCACCTCGTTTTTATTCTTAGCGCGGTGTGCTTCAAGATCATAAAGCAGCGTATTGAGAATCCGCTGCTGTGATTCTTCTTTCATGTTCGTCGTAATGCTTGGCACCTGCATCCATTTCGTTGCATGGTTGATAAACAAAATGAAGTTTATTACCGATACGGCTGTAGCTAATACGCCGAGTACGGGAAATACTGTGTACTGGTCCATCGAGGAATTCAAGAAGAAAAATCCGATTAGCAGGAAAAAGAAACATAAATTAAAGATACCGATAGAATGCTGGGTTCTTCGGTCAGAGATAAAATTAAACAAAACCCGTGGTGTAAACTGTCCGGAAAAGCTCGTCAAAACGACGAGTATTGAGTTAAACGTAAAGGCGTTTAACGTGAGTACGCCTGAGAGCAGCGTACTGTACATTGTCTGGGTTAATGAATACCCTGTTGATAGGATTGGTGCCATGGCGAATGCAGGCTCGAGCCCGAATTCCACGTAGTAAGCGCCAATGGCTAAAAGCACGGCCAGAATGATATAAATGGCCGGGAGCACCCAAAGACTTGATCGGAGTTCGTACCACCGCTGTCTTGAAGACATACTTTTAATCTGCCGTAATTTTTTAGGCATTAGCTGCTGTAAATAATATTTCAATTCGTTCACCTTTTCTATTGCTTTAATCTATTGGCAGCATCATCTGCTGTGGAAAATTCCCATACATGGAGCCTTCCCCCGCACAAGCGGGAAGAAGGCTCTGAAGCAGTTATGCTGCTTTAGTTATTAGCGTTTATTCTTTTACTGCTTCTTTAGTTGATACGACCTTCACGTCACACTTTGCTTTTTTCTGAATGGCTTTAGCTGTGTTACCGAGAAACAGCCGGTCCACTTTAGACGATCCAGTCTCGCCGATAACGATCATGTCGATATTATATTTTTCACACAGATTTTCCATTTCTTTTTTTGGAATTCCTACCTCAAGAACGGTTTCCACGTCTTTGACCCCGTTCTGCTCTGCCATTTCTTTATAAGCCTTCAAGCGTGATTCCGCCTGGTTTTTCAATCTTCCGAAGCCATGCGGGTCCATACGCTCCAGGGAAGCATATCCATTTTTGTCCATAACAAATGCAATGATCAGCGTCGCATTGTTTTCCTCCGCCAGTTCCTTTGCTTTATAAAATGCATCATTGGACGCGCCTTCGAGAGCTTCTACTCCTACGAGTATACGATTAATTTGTGCCAATTTCATCTTTCCTTTCTTATTTTAAATTGCCTGTTTCAGTCTTCTGCTTAAACTTTCGTAAAATAGCCCGTACCTGCTCTGTTTTTCGTCGTTTGACCCTGCTTTTCGTCTAAAAAAATATAAAAAGCCAGAAAAAGAACGATTATCCTTTTTCTGGCTTATGTTCTGGCTTTTATATCCATCCATTTCCGCCGCATATGAAATTGTCGCCCTGCCACACCCGGACGTTTTTGTTTTTATGGCGTTACTGGGAAAATACCCGTACAATATACGTGTTAAACGTTCACAGATTCATGTGTTTGAAATTCTTTCAAAGGACAGATGCTTTATCCATTACTTATTTTTCGACAAATACTGCCCGCCCTGTCGTGCAGCCGTACGTATTTTTCAATTTTTTGATCTGTACGGCCGATGCCAGTGGGTTCCCATTCAGGAAGCCCGGCTTCTTCCTGAAGACTATCCTTATCTATCCTCAAGAAATGCGGCCCACGAGCTGCACATGTGCACAGATCAGGGAGTGGTGCTTCATGGTTTTTATGCCTTACGCCGGCTGCTGCTTGCTATTCCGCTCAGCTTTCTTCCGGCTGTTCTTCTCTACCTCCCTTACGCTGATCGTATCGGAGTGCCGCTGTACAGCCTGGTCTCCAAAAGCCGTCTAAAGCACATCTCTTTTAAGAATAGTTAGCAGCCTGCACATACAGAAAAAGCCCATCTCTCCGGATACACCTGGAGGGATGGGCCTGCTTTTATTACCGGTTCACCGTCTTCATTCCTTCTTCATGATACCGCATACCTGCGGCAGCGCCTTTAGGAGCAATGTCATCAATCGCTTTCATATCGGAATCCGTAAGCGTTACCTGCAGACTGTTAATATTTTCTTCCAGGTACGTGCGCCGCTTTGTCCCCGGAATTGGCACTACCCCCTGCTCCCTCAACCAGGCAAGGGCCAGCTGGGAGGCTGTACATTTCTTTTCTTCAGCTAATTCCTTCATTTTATCCACGAGTTCAAGGTTCTTATTGAAATTTTCTCCCTGAAACCTTGGAGAAAAGCGGCGGAAATCATCTTCTTCCAGATCCTCAAACTGCTTGATCTGTCCGGTTAGAAACCCGCGCCCGAGCGGGCTGTAAGCTACAAAGGAAATTCCAAGGTCTTTGCAAAGAGGCAGAATTTCATCCTCCACGTCCCGGCTCCATAACGAATATTCTGTCTGCAGAGCTGTAATCGGATGCGTGCCATGAGCCCTGCGAATCGTTTCAGGAGCTGCTTCTGACAACCCCAGGTACCGGACTTTTCCGGCATCTACGAGTTCCTTCATCGCACCTACGGTTTCTTCAATAGGTACATCAGGGTCCACCCGGTGCTGATAATACAAATCAATGGTATCAATACCGAGCCGCTTCAGGCTGGCATCGCATGCCTGCTTAACGTATTCCGGGCGACCATTTACTTCGCCTGTAAGTTCACCTTTATTGCTGTAGACGTTCCCGAATTTTGTGGCAAGCACCACCTCTTCCCGCCGGTTTTGGATAGCCTCACCCACCAGGCGTTCATTTGTCATGGGGCCGTACATATCAGCCGTATCGAGAAAGTTAATGCCGTGGTCAAGCGCTGTGTGTATCGTTTTCTTCGATTCTTCATCGTTTAATTTGCCATAAAAAGCGGACATTCCCATACATCCCAGACCGATAGGAGACACATGCAGGTCACTGTTGCCAAGCTGCCGTTTTTCCATTACAGGTATTCATCCCTTCTGGATTGTTGACTCTGCTTTTTCAAACAGGTGTCCTTCTGTTCACGCTTCTGTTCCATTTTAAACATTTTTCAGCAGACTATTTTTTTCTTAAGTCAATTCGTTCCATCAGGCTGTCCACCCGGCGCTCCACATTTTCATCTGGAAGCAGCGGCGGTGCATGATGTGGCTTGATGCGGGCATCGATGATCAGACTGTCGCATCCCCAGTGCTTGTTTTCATAAAAGCTGTTCACGCCATGGATATCGTGGGAAGGATTGCTGCGCGTAAAAACGGCCCACAGGAAATTTCGCATCGTATCACTGACAAAGCTGCTGTCATCACAGATGATAATCATCGGCGTTTCTTTAACATCCCATTTCTGGTCGAGGCTCGAAGCGAAAACAGCTATTTCTTCAGCTGCCTGTTTGTAACTGGAAAATTCCGGTGCTTCCACCGCAATTACGCCCGGCATGACAAGCCTGGGCGAATGAATCGGACTGTCAGCCGGAAAGCCGTCCGGCACGCGTTGACAAAGATCCCGCTTCACATCCCCATAAGCTGCGATAACTACCTTGCTTCCCTCATTCAGCCCTTCTCCGCTGTAATCAAGTGTATCGATCGTCGTTTTAGTCTGAAAGTGAAGATCGCGGCGCAGATTAATCCGCTCAAGCATGTACGTGAAAAAATCCTCCTCCTGATGCGTATCGAGCTCTCTTTCCTGTTCCGCTGTGATAAATAAATATTTGGCTAGACTTAACTGGCCTGTGCCGAGAATACGATTGGCGATTGTCAACAGCTCTGCCGGCTGCTTTACGCTTTGAAACGGCGTATACCGCTCACTGCCAATTGCGAGCAGAAGTGGATGCACCCCTGCAGCGTCTACTGCGTGTACTTCTTTGACTCCGGTAATTTCCTGCTTGATCGCTTCCCCCGTCATTTCGTGGATCACTGCACCAAACGACGTGTCCTCCTGCGGCGGCCGCCCGACGACAGTAAAGGGCAGGATAGCTTTATCTTTGGCATACACCTTATGAACCTTCATGACCGGGAAATCATGCGTCAGGCTGTAATAGCCCAAATGATCGCCAAACGGTCCTTCTGGCTTCGTGTCTTCCGGATAAATATCGCCGGTAATAACAAAATCGGCATCTTGGTTAATACAGTAGCCGTCTTCGTAGCTGTACTGAAAACGACGCCCGGACAGCATGCCGGCAAACATCATTTCACTCAGCCCTTCCGGAAGCGGCATCACCGCTGAAATAGTATGAGCGGGGGGCCCGCCGAGAAAAATACTGACCTTCAAAGGCTCTCCCTTGGCTACGGCCTTCGCCTGATGCACACCAATCCCCCGCTGAATCTGGTAATGCAGGCCCACCTCTTCATCGGAGACAAAGTCATTTCCGCTAAGCTGTACCCGGTACATGCCGAGGTTGGCATTCATCGGTCCCGATTTTTCCGGATCTTCTGTATACACCTGTGGCAGGGTGAGAAACGCGCCGCCATCCCGCGGCCAGTGCTGAATCATCGGCAGGTCACTGATGCTGACTTCCCGAAAGTCTTCCGCACCGCCTTTCTTTTTCTTCGGAAGTGCTTTTACTGCCGTCAGGCCGCTCGTCATATTACGGAGCGGATGCTTCAGTGCCTGTACCGGGTCATTTCTCATCGTGATAACATTTTGAACCTGCTTCCAGTTTTTCCGAAAAATGAATTTGCTGCGTTCAACCGTGCCAAATAAATTAGAAACAGCCTGGAACGGGCTTCCTTTTACATTTTCAAATAAAATGGCCGGCCCTTCCTGTTCATAGAACCTTAAATGAATGGAAGCCATCTCCAGGAAGGGATCGACTTCTTCCTTGATTCGTACTAAATGGCCGTGCTTTTCAAGATCTTCTACGCATTCGTTGAGGTTTTGATACATATGCAGCTTTCCATCCTTCCGAATTGTATTTCACTTTCTCTACTTATTTTAGTACATTTTCCCTTCAGGCTGTGTTTATTTACCCTTTGCCTTCTGTTTTCTTTACACCGGCGCAGGCTTTGCCCGCTGCTTTTGCGGCAGTGACAAATAAACGACCATGCCAAGTATCAGGCACGTGCCCACGCTCTGATAGAAACCAAACGGTACGTGCAGCCACCATACCGAAGCCAGAATAGCGGCAAGAGGCTCCAGGCATCCCAAAACACTTGTTTCCTGCGGCTTTAAATATTTCAGACTTTCCAGATAAAACCAAAAAGCAATCATAGTGCCGAAAATAACGACAAAAATTACGCTCCCGGCCATGCTCCATGTCCAGCTCTCCCATGCGGCGTCCCACGGGGCATGCAAAAAACTTACAGCTGCTCCTCCAACAGTCATCGCCCACCCGATTACATTCATAGAGCCCCACGCTGCCAAAAGAGGGCCTGCGTAAAGAGTATAAAAGGCAAGCGCCACACCGGAAAGAATACCCCAGACTACTGCTTCCGACGGCACAGATAATTCGGCCAGCTCTCCATTTGTCAGCAGCAGAAACGTGCCGGCAAGTCCCATCAGCACAGCGCCCGCGTCCCGTATATTCCAATATGTATGCCGGACGGCAAGCAGGTAAGCAAGAATGAACACCGGAGCCAAATATTGCAGCAATGTAGCCACAGCTGCGTTTCCGCTCTCAATGGAGGCCATATATGTATACTGAACAGCGAGCATGCCGAATAAACCAAATATAAGCACTGCTCCTGCGCTCTTTTTCTGCTTCCAGATTCCGGTTACTTTTTCTTTATTTCCAAGCATTAAAGAAATAGTTAACAGAAGGATGCCGGAAAGAAGCAGCCTGACAGCCACCAGCCATTCCACAGGCAGGTGGTGAGTTTCAAAAATATACTGCGATACTGTTCCTCCAATACCCCAAAGGGAGGCTCCGCTTATCACCAGCAAAAAGCCTGCTGTCCGTCGTTTTTGTACTGTCTGCATCATCGGCGTCCTTTCTATTGCCAGTTTCAGCTGCGTGTCACCTCCATTATACGCAAAAAGCACTGCCTGGTTAAACTGTTGCCTTAAGGTTTTCTGCCTGTCTGGATACCAAAACGCCGCCCCTTTTCAGGAGCGGCGCAGCATGAACTTTTTATTTCGTAATCATCCCTTTAGCCACGGATACAAGGTTTTGCGGACGTTCCGCCAGTCTTCTCATAAAATAACCGTACCATTCTTTGCCAAAGGGCACGTAGACTCTGACATTGTAGCCTTCCTGCACGAGCTGCAGCTGCAGTTCTGTTCGAAAGCCATACAGCATTTGAAATTCAAATGTGTCGTAAGCTATATCCTGGTCTTCCACAAAAAGCTTAACCGCGTTAATAATCCGGTGATCATGTGTCCCAATAGCCGTAAAACCTTCCTGAAGCAAATGTTTTTGAATCATCAGAAAATAATTGGCGTCAATTTCATGCTTGTCTTTGAATGCAACCTCTTCCTTTTCCTGATAAGCCCCTTTTACAATCCGAAGAGGCACCCCGGCAAGGCTGTCGAGATCCTCAAGCCCCCGCCTTAAATAACCCTGTAGGACCGTGCCTACATTATCATATTCCTTTCGGAGCGTTTTCAGTACATTCAGCGTCTTTTCATAACGGGAATAGTCTTCCATGTCGATGTTTACGAAATTCTGTTTTTCCTTTGCTGCCTGCAGAATCTCCTTCATATTTTCTGTACAATAGTCTGTATCTATATCAAGACCAAGCTTCGTCAGCTTTACTGTCAGCTCTGACTGTACGTTTTTCGCATAGACGCTCTCAATAATCTCGATAGTTTTCTGCTTGGCTTCTTCCACCTCTGATTTTTCCGTTATAAATTCCCCAAGATGGTCAATAGTCGCCATCAGGCCCTGCTCGTTCATCGATTGAATGGTTGTTAATGCTTCATCAATATCTTCCCCAGCCACTACTTTTGAAGCCCCGAGGTGAATGCCCCACTTTTTGGCGCCCTTTGTCAGCGTCTTATTCTGGGAAAGAAATATAAAAAACGAACGTGAAATTGTCATAGGTGCACCCTCCTGATCTTTTCAGTACTGCCCTATACTGTTGCAAAATACGTGCCAACATGGCTGCACCGGTATCCGCAGGGGTTTCCGTAAAAAAGAAAAAGCCTGTTCGTCAAAACCGCAAGAAATTTTGCGCTTTATGCAAAAAATTATAAATGAAATTTACTCATCCGGTACTGCAGACTCTGCCGGCTGATGCCAAGCTCTTTGGCTGCCTGCATGACGTTACCGCCGCTTTGGTTCAGCGCATCTTTAATCAAAGCAAATTCCATTTCAAGCAGACGTTCCTTTAAACTTCCTTCGCGGTTGCTTATTCCAGCCGGCCCGCCTTTCTCTATCTCACCTGTTTCCAGAAGATCGGTGCGTTTGCGGAAATGGTCCGGCAGGTGGCTTTCTTCGATCATTTCTTCATCAAGCATTAAATTCATTGCTCCCTCGATGACGTGTTCAAGCTCCCGGATGTTTCCCGGCCAATGATAGGACTCCAGCCTCGCTTTCACCGCAGGTGAGACACGATTCACGTCCATTTGAAAAACACGGTTGTACTTTTCCAGAAAGGCTTCCACCAGCGGCTCGATATCTGTTTTTCTTTCCCGCAGCGAAGGGACATACAGCGTAACAACACCAATACGGTAAAAAAGATCCTCACGAAGTTCATTGTTTTGAATAGCCTCTGCCGGCTCTTTGTTCATCGTGGCGATAATGCGGACATTGATGGACTGCTCTTTGTGCGATCCTAAACGGGTGACCTTTTTTTCCTGTAGGACTCGCAGAAGCTTTGCCTGCAGTGCCACCGGAAGCGAATTAATTTCATCGAGCAGAAGCGTGCCGCCCTCTGCTTTTTCGAACAGCCCGGCCCGTTCGGATGCCCCTGTAAAAGCTCCTTTTACCGTCCCAAACAAAATGCCCTCAATCAGCGTTTCCGGAAGAGCAGCGCAGTTCTGTGATACAAACGGCTGGCCGGCCCGCTCGCTTTCACTGTGAATGCTCTGGGCAAACAATTCCTTCCCCGTGCCCGTTTCTCCTACAATTAACACCGAAGACGACGTTCTCATTGCCCGCTTCGCGTTCTGCACCACCCCTGTGATTTCAGCCGAATGCCCGATAATCTGGTCAAATGTAAAAAGCCCGCTGTCGGTTTTTTTCTGGTTTTCCCGGACCAGCTTTTCCATGCGGGTAACGTCCTTTGCGATCTCGGCTGCTGCGACAATCCGTCCCCCAGAATAAATCGGAAAAATTTCGTTGATAGTCGTGATGTTTTTCCCGCGGCTCGTTGTATAATGCTGTTTTTTTTCTCTCGTTTCCACTCCCTGTTTGATAGCCTGGAGCAGTCTGCTGTCACGTTCATGCTCGAAAAGGAAAACGTCCATCATACCTTTATTATTAAAATCTTCGTATGTCATGGACTCAATTTCACGCATTTTGTCATTATAAATAATCAGGTTTTCATCTGCATCAATAACACGGATCCCCTGATCCATTTTTACCATTAAATGATCAAACACATCGTTCAGCTCAGGATAGGATAACGAATTCGTACCTTGATATACCATGGACCCACCCTCTTTGTAATTTATTCTTGCTCTGATTTTATCATGAAGTGCGAAGTCTCCGTACGCAAAATCCCAAAACTTAGGAATGCAAAATTTTGCACCTTTAATCTCTTAATTTTTCTATTTGTGCTTCTATCCACCGAAGTATTCAATTATAATGGACGTCTCCGCCGGTTTTGTTAAGGCCTGTTGAAGTTAAGAATATTGGCACTATTCTTGCAACATATAATAGTACATTCAAGGGGAGGTGTACTGAATGGAAGGAATAACATTATTCACATGGCTGCTAATATTAATACCCATGCCGATTACTGTGGTTTTAGCAGCAATCAGTTATGTTAAATCAAAAAAGGAGAGCACCTAAATGGATATTTCTGTACCAACAATTGTGACATTTATCGTTTACCTTATTGTAATGCTTAGCATTGGTTTTTTATTCTACAAGCTGACCAATAACCTCTCGGATTACGTTTTAGGCGGACGAAAATTGAACGGACCCGTAGCTGCGCTCAGTGCCGGTGCGTCTGACATGAGCAGCTGGCTTCTGCTCGGCCTGCCAGGGGCCATGTATCTCGGCGGGATGAGTGAGATATGGCTGCCGATCGGCCTTACCATTGGAGCTTATTTGAACTGGCAGTTTCAGGCGAGAAGACTCCGCAGGTATACAATCATCGCCAACGATTCAATTACGATACCCGACTTTCTTGAAAACCGCTTCCACGATAAAACAAAAGCACTGCGGATTGTTTCGGCATTATTTATACTTATTTTCTTTACTTTTTATACCTCTTCCGGACTGGTCGGGGGCGCCACCCTGTTTGTGAGTTCGTTCGGCCTTTCCTATCAGGCAGCTCTTTGGATCGGCGGCGCTGTTATTATTACGTATACGTTCCTCGGTGGATTTATGGCCGTCAGCTGGACTGACTTTATCCAGGGCATTCTGATGTTTCTGGCGCTCGTTGCTGTTCCGATCGCTGCCGTTATAGAAATTGGTGGATGGGGAAATTCTGTCCAGACCGTGGCATCCATTAATCCGGATGCGTTAAGTGCCTTTACGAATGTGAGTGTTATTTCTGTGGTCTCCCTGCTTGCCTGGGGGCTCGGGTACTTCGGCCAGCCGCATATCATTACGAGGTTTATGGCGATACGTTCCGAAAAAGAAATTCCGATGGCCCGGTTTGTAGGTATGAGCTGGATGGTTATTTCTCTTCTCGGTGCTATTTTTACAGGATTTATCGGTATTGCTTACTTCTCCGGCAACGCCCAGCTCGGAGAAGGGAATCAGGAAACCGTCTTTATTCTGTTTACCCAGGTACTTTTTAATCCGTGGGTGTCCGGCGTTCTTCTCGCAGCCATTCTAGCTGCTATTATGAGCACGGTGGACTCCCAGCTGCTTGTATCCTCCAGTGCCCTTGCGGAAGACTTTTATAAAGGGATGCTCCGCCCCAAAGCTTCTGACCGCGAGCTCGTCTGGGTCGGCCGGATTGGCGTTATCGTCATCGCCCTCGTCGCCCTGCTGCTCGCCTCCAACCCGGGAAGCACGGTACTTGAACTTGTAAGCTACGCATGGGCCGGGTTCGGCGCAGTATTCGGGCCTGCAATGCTTTTCTCCTTATTCTGGCGCCGGACGAGCATGTGGGGTGTGCTTGCCGGGATGATCGCCGGCGGCACCACCGTCATTATCTGGGTTCAGCTTTCCGGAGGATTGTTTGATCTCTACGAAATTGTGCCAGGCTTCTTGATCAACGTCTTAATCATCATTGCCGTCAGCCTGCTTGGGCCGAAGCCTTCAGACAAAATTCAAACTGAATTTGATTCTGTCGGCACGTATACGGAGAAAAACTGAGCAAAAAATACCCGCTTCCTGATATAGACAGGAGCGGGTATTTATTATATTTATTGCTGTTTTTCGGTGAATGCCTGTTCCTGAAGCGCTGCCGCTTTGTCCGTGCGTTCCCAGGGCAGATCAACGTCATGACGTCCAAAGTGCCCGTAAGCGGCTGTCTGCCTGTAAATCGGCCGGCGGAGATCAAGCATTTTGATGATGCCTGCCGGCCGGAGGTCAAAGTTTTCATTGGCAAGCTTTACGAGCACCTCTTCTGATACTTTTCCCGTACCAAATGTAGCGATTGAAATGGAGACAGGCTGAGCTACTCCGATCGCATACGCCAGCTGAACCTCGCATTTATCTGCAAGACCTGCTGCAATAATATTTTTGGCTACATACCGGGCTGCATACGAGGCGGAACGGTCGACCTTTGTCGGGTCTTTACCGGAAAACGCACCGCCGCCGTGACGAGCATAGCCTCCGTACGTATCAACAATGATTTTTCTTCCGGTAAGGCCGGCGTCCCCCTGCGGTCCGCCAATAACAAAGCGGCCGGTCGGGTTTATGAAATAGTTGGTTTTAGCGTCGAGAAGCTCTGCCGGCACTACCGGCTCGATAACGTATTTGTGCATATCCTCTTCAATCTGTGCAAGCGTTACGTCATCCGAATGCTGGGTAGAAATAACGATCGTTTCCACCCGGAGCGGCTTCCCGTCGTCTCCGTATTCCACGGTAACCTGCGTTTTTCCATCCGGACGCAGATACGAAAGATTGCCGTCCTTCCGGACTTTTGTTAACTGACTTGCTAGCTTGTGCGCAAGCGAGATCGGCAACGGCATGAGTTCATCGGTTTCATTATCTGCATACCCAAACATCAAGCCCTGGTCCCCCGCTCCGATCGATTCCAGTTCATCCTCGGTCATCGATCCTTCACGGGTTTCAAGCGCCTCATCAACGCCCTGGGCAATGTCGGCCGACTGCTCATCTATAGACGTCAAAACCGAGCACGTTTCGTAATCGAAGCCATATTTTGCCCGTGTATAACCGATGTCTTTCAAAGTTTCCCTGGCAATTTTAGGAATATCCACGTATGTAGATGTCGATATTTCTCCTGCCACTAATACGAGACCAGTATTTACTACTGTTTCCGCTGCCACCCGGGCATTCGGATCATCCTTTAAAATTGCATCCAAAATCGCGTCGGAAATCTGATCACACACCTTGTCCGGGTGTCCTTCTGTAACAGATTCCGACGTAAATAAACGTCGTCCAATTGTAGACACGCTGCTGCCTCCTTTTTAACTGCCTGCTACGGTTGTACTCTCCCATTCTTCGGGTAGACGAAAAGAAAACGGCAGTAGGCCGTTGTGTACAAGAAAAGCCCCTTGTCCCAAAAATTGAGGGAAAAGGGGCTGTCAGTTCAGCTTTTTCGCCTCTTATCTTTCAAGGCATCTGTCTGCCTCTCCAGGTTAGCACCTTTCCGTTACCGGATGGTTGCTGGGCTTCTCAGGGACTGTCCCTCCACCTGCTCAGGATAAGAGTATCCGTTCGTACAAAATCTTAACGCAAACCCTATTTGATGTCAAACCTAGTGCCCTCCGCGCTGGCACGTTTTGTCATCGCAAAGGAAATGAAACCACTGATACCGATTTACAGAAACAGTATGATACAGCTTGCGGCCAAGCGTTTCTACTCCCGGCAGTAAAAATACTGCCTTCAGCGGCTTCAAAGCCGGAATAGTATAACATAATTTTTTCACCGTATAATAACCAGCGTATACGTACGTATTATCCTCTACACTGTGCATCTGCTCTTCAAGCGGCTCTCCCTTGAGCATCGGGTACTTTTCAAATAAATCCTCATCATATATAGGCTTCCATTTCACCCTGTTCGTCTTATCTATCGCCGAGAGATAAGTATGGAATCTGGTGCATAACGGACAATCACTATCATAGAATACAATAAATTCCGGTTGTTGTTCCATAGTTGTTCCCCTTTCATTGCTTTCCTACATCTTTTCCCTCTTAGTCCTAAAAATATTCATGAACTTTTTTAACGAATAAGTATGTACTATTAAACCAAATGTGTTACACTATTTTATATTCTATCCATCATTCATGATGAATAAATCCAACTTCCCCCTCATTAAAGGAGTGATTGTTTATGAAGCCGCCGTTCGCTTCCAAACCCGAAACAAATCTATTGAATGAAGCGCACGTCCAATGGAATCTCTCTGTCCCTGCGCTTGTGAAGCGCTCGCTGGCTCTGCAGGAGGGCTCACTTACAGCAGAAGGTGCTCTTGCCGTGAAAACAGGCAAATACACCGGACGGTCTCCAAAAGATAAATATATTGTCGATGAGCCCGGCAGTTCTCCTTATATTGACTGGGGAAACGTAAACCAACCAATGTCCGAAGAAGTGTTTGAACGGCTTTATAAAAAAGTGACGGCTCATTTGAACAGCCGGAATGAAGTATTTGCAAGCGACGCCCTGGCCGGAGCTGACCCCGACTACCAGCTTCCTGTCCGGGTCATCACCTCCTGCGCCTGGCATCAATTGTTCGCCCGGCAGCTGTTTATCCGACCAGACGGAAGAGAAAATCCTTCTGCTCCGCCCTTTACGCTCATAGCTGCACCGGAATGCAAAGCAAATCCTGAGACAGACGGCACCTCGTCGGAAACATTTATCGTCATCAGTTTTGCGCAGCGCACAATTTTAATCGGCGGCACAGAATACGCCGGAGAAATGAAAAAATCAATCTTTTCTGTCATGAACTACCTGCTTCCTGAACAAAACGTACTGCCGATGCACTGCTCGGCAAACATCGGCAGTGATGGCGCAAGCGCTTTGTTTTTCGGTCTTTCCGGCACCGGAAAAACAACCCTTTCCGCAGATCCTTCCCGGCTTTTGGTCGGCGACGATGAACACGGATGGTCCGAAAACGGTATTTTTAATATCGAAGGCGGATGCTACGCAAAATGCTCGAACCTGTCCAAACAGAAAGAACCACAGATCTGGAACGCTATCCGTTTTGGCGCTGTACTTGAAAACGTTGGGATAGACGATGCCAGTGGAAAAGTTGACTACACGGATACTCAGATCACGGAAAACACAAGGGCGGCTTATCCGATTGAACATGTCGATGGGATTGTTCCCTCCGGCACAGCCGGTCATCCTTCGGCGATCATTTTTTTAACTGCAGATGCATTCGGCGTTCTTCCGCCAATCAGCAGATTGACGAAGGAGCAGGCCATGTACCATTTCCTCAGCGGCTACACAAGCAAGCTCGCCGGCACGGAAAGAGGCGTCACTTCTCCCGAAGCAACCTTTTCCACCTGCTTTGGGGCACCGTTTCTTCCACGGCAGGCTTCTGTCTATGCAGAAATGCTCGGTGAAAAAATTGATGAACACAATGTGCCTGTCTTTTTGGTGAACACCGGATGGAGCGGCGGCGGTTACGGAGTCGGCAGCCGCATGGATCTTTCATACACCCGGGCTATGGTGCAGGCAGCCCTCAACGGAGAGCTGACTGATACAGCCACGGTCGAGGATCCTATTTTCGGACTGCATATCCCTGAGTCCTGCCCCGGAGTTCCCGAAGATATGCTTCAGCCGAAAAAAATGTGGGCAGAAGCCGGCGACTATGAGGTTCAGGCCCGCATGCTTGCCCGCAAGTTTGCGGAAAATTTCAAGCGGTTTTACGACGTGCCTGCTTCTATCGCAGACGCGGGACCAACCCAGTTGTAGGAGCTATTTTTCATCGGCGTCAGGAAGATGCAATACGTCAAAAAGGAACCGGTGCCTGTTTATATGCAGGCATCGGTTCCTTTCATTTTAATGTAATATATCCTGCTTCCTCCGCATATTTCACACTACGGGGAAGCACTTCGTCTTTCATAATAAAGCTGTAGCCGGGATGGTCACGAATATTACTTGGAAGTGTTTCTATCAGCACCGGACCGTCTGTTTCCATATAATCCTCATGAGGAATCAGCGACTCCACCACAGCGATGTATATATTTTTTATTACGTCTTCACTCCGGCCAGCCACCTTGTACTGGCCAAGAGAGCGTATCACTTCAACCCGGCCTCCGGTTTCCTCATCAACCTCCCGTACAGCTGCTTCTTCGGGGGCTTCTCCCTCTTCGATCTTCCCGCCCGGAAACTCCAGCCCACGCTGGGAGTGACGAGTGAGCAGCCACTTGCCGGCATATAAGCATATAACCCATACATGTCCCGGCTTGTCTGAAAATGGAGTGTCGTTTAACGCCAATTCCACTTCGTTATTGTAGTAGTCCCGGAATTTATAGCAGGTCGTCATATGGCCAGTTCCTCACACATACGTATCACTCCACTTCTATCATCTCTCCGGGGGCATTTATTTTTCCTGGCGGCTGTATAATCTTGCCGCCATTGCTTTAGACCAGGAGCGCTGATCGTTTTTTCGCTCGTGAAACTCTTCCATAAGCTGATCGCCTTCATACCCTTCGGTAATCAGCTCTTTCAATATCAGTTCGGTGATATTTTCATCTTTTCCAGCCATATACGCCTGGATTAAAACGCCAAGAGAATGCTCGAGTCTCGTCGTTTTTTTCACAACTCCCCTCAAAAGCGCCGGGGCATTGTCAGGATGAGTGATGACCGCTTCCATCAGCATTTCCTCTTCGTGTCTTTCCCACTCGTGAATAATGTCTTCATATTCTGTAGGTATGACCGCATCAAGGAGCCATGATCTATCAGGCTCCTCCCGATTAATAATGAGCCCTTCTTTCATTTTTATCTCATGCATTTCAATTGCGTCACCGTCTTTTTGAAACAGGCTGAGGCGGACTAGACGGAACGTTTTCATGATTTACGGCCGGCGGCCTGAATTGTTCGTTCATATGCTTCTTTTAAGCGGCGTACGCCCTCATCGATATGCGTGCGTGGGCAGGCCACGTTAATGCGGACAAAGCCAGCACCTTCATCGCCAAAGATATGCCCGTCACTAAGAGCTACCCCTGCTTCTTTGCGCAGCCATTCCTCGAGCTCTTTTTTATCCATCCCAAGGTTACGGAGATCAATCCAGACAAGATACGTCCCTTCCGGCTTAATAACGTGCGCTTCCGGGATTGCCGACTCCAGTTGATCCTTTAAATAATCAACGTTTTCCCGCAGATGAACGAGCAGTTCTTCCAGCCACTCGCTCCCATGCCGGTATGCGGCTTCCGCAGCTACTGTGGCGAACGGGTTGTCGATTCCGACAAAATTACGCTGCAGATGGGCTTCGTATGCTTTTTGTGAAGCTTTTTTCTCAAAAACCACATAGGACAGCTGCAGGGCTGCAAGATTAAAGGTTTTGCTCGGCGCCATGCAGGTGATGGTTTCCACATCATAACCATCCGCCGCCTTTGAAAATGGTACATGCACGCCGGAGAGAATAAGATCTGCGTGGATTTCATCAGATACCACCAGCACGTTGTATTTCTCTGCCAGAGCGGCGATCTGCTGCAGCTCTTCTTCGGTCCACACCCGGCCGATAGGGTTATGAGGGCTGCACAATAAAAGCATTTTCGCGCCGGCTTTCATCTGTTCTTCAAGGTTTTCCACATCAATAGTAAATCCTTCGTCTGTTTCTTTCAGCGGGTTCTTATACAGCGTTCGTTCATTATTATTTACTAGCATATAGAACGGGTAGTAGACCGGGGTCTGCAGAATAACGCCCTCACCTTTTTCCGTAAATGTCTGAATCAGATGACTGATCGCCGGCACTACGCCCGGGGTGAAGACAAGCTGCTCGTTACTTATATTCCAGTCATGGCGCGTGCGAATCCATTCGGTTGTCGCGTCCTTCAAAGATTCCGGACGACGGTGATAGCCGAAAATCCCGTGATCAACTACCTCCTGCATGGCATCAAGTACAGGCTGCGGTGCCTGAAAATCCATGTCCGCAACCCACATCGGCCAGAGCTCCGAAGAGCCATAGCGTTCGGCCGCAAAGTCCCACTTCATTGAGTTTGTATTTTTCCGATTTAATACCTTGTTAAAATCCATGCTTAAAAAGCCTCCTCGTTTCATCTTCCCATGTCTATTCCGTTCTTTATTTTATCACTTTCTTTTTAGGAAGACGAATTCAAACGGCTTTTAAACGATGAATCTTTTTGACTCCACCACGGATTCCTTCCAGTAATCCGAAAAATCAGTATAGCCGACACCGTCGGATTCTGTGGCATGAAACAGTGTTTCGTCAGAAATATACATACTTACATGATTAATGCTGCCGTCTCCATTCGTATCGAAGAAAATCAGGTCTCCCCGCTTCCAGTCTTCTTCAGCAACATCCCGGCCCTCCTGCGCCTGATCCTCCGAGACCCTTGGAAGATCCACGTTTTCTTCAGCATACATACGCTGCGTAAAGGAGGAACAGTCGAAATATTCGGTCGTAGTCTCAGACGCTCCCCATTTGTACGGAACACCTGTAAACTCTTCCCCCTTCTCAATCACTCTGGCGATTCTTTCCTGGGCCGGGCTCCAAAGCTCTGTTGTATAGCGGTTTCCGGTCTCTTCTTCTTCGAATGCCAGTTCTTTCGCGGCTTCTTTCACAGGAATATAAGATTCTCCCCTCCAATTGAACCAGGCGGGACTCTGTTCAAGCTCCCCCTCCCACGAAGCGCCGTTCACAGATAAACGCACGGCCCGGCCTTCTTGTTCCAGCTCCGCTCCGTATAAAGATGCGGCCGTTTCGGGACGAAGGTAGAGCTCTTCCTCTGCTTTTCCGCCCTCGATGTACCAGGCTTTGTCATTGCCATCGACAGTGGTGATTAAAACGTGCCGATCCGCCCAGTAACCCGCGCCACCCGCAATAACCATTGCTGCAGCAACACTTACCCAAACCCAGTTTTTCTTCATGTTTTATCTCCTTCCCGTGCAATTGTTCTGATTGTTGTTTTTTTCATGATAAAATAAACGTATTAACGGAGGGAGTGGTCGTAATGAAACCAACAATCCTGTTTATTGCCGCCAGTCTTGACGGCTATATCGCTGATGCAAAAGGAAATATTGACTGGCTGCTGAAAGCCGAAGGCGAGGGAGACAATGGCTACGATGAAATGTACCGGCGGGTGGATACGGTCGTAATGGGAAGAAAAACCTACGAAGACGTGCTCGTTTTAACAGATGCCTTTCCCTACAGTGACAAAGACTGCTATGTTTTTTCCACCAGCCGCACGGGCAACGACGGTTACGTCTCCTTTGTCCAAGGAAACGTGGCAGAATGGCTTCAAAACAAGCAGCAGGAGTCTGGAAGTGGCATATGGGTCATTGGGGGCGCAGACATTATAGATCCTCTCCTAGAAGCAGAACTGATCGATGAATATATTATTACCTTTACGCCTGATCTTTTAGGAAGCGGCGTCCCGTTGTTTAAGCAACGGACCGGGCAGCCAAAACGGCTTCATCTGCACGAAGTGAAGCGTTGGGGAGAACTGGCCCAGCTCCACTACAAACGGGCTGAAGATCTGCCCGGGCAGTAGTTTGGACCCATTCGCATCTATAGGTAAAAGCATCATTTTTTCTGAAAAGTGTGTACTTTTCTTACTCTTTAGGTAATAATAAGCATATAGAGTAGCATTCGTCCAATTTGTTGCTCTTATCCCATATTTCATTTTGCTCCTGCTGCCTGCAGGAGCCTTTTTTTATTTTACCGCGTGTTTGACCTCTTGAATATATTGCTTCACCCGTCGCCCTTCCTGCTCATTCAACGCAAACCCGCATTCGCTCGCAACGAAAGCAGATTCCCGTTCAAACATAACTATCGCCTTTTGCAACGAGGCCCACACGCTATCGTAAGAGCCCGCTGCATAAGTAGCTGCCAGTTCTTTATTATTCTTGGCCCCGAGGTGTTTTTCCAGATGCTTCGCCTCCTGGCCGAAATTTACTGATGTCTTTTTTTCGAGTACAACCTTCCACTTCAGCATTTGTATCAGCATACGGCGGATAATATTCAGGTGGGCCTGGGCGTAGAGCATTTCTCTCCGCCCCCAGCCTTTGACTACATACACCGCCACCCACCAAAACTCATTACAGCATTGGTGAAAGAATCCCTCTTCCGGCACCTTTGTTTTGTAGCCTATGTCGGTAGGAGCAGGAAAATCAGAAACTGGGCGATCTTTATCTAGCAGGCAGCGGGTCAAACCGTCCTGCTCCCAGTGCTCATACCTGTTCTCTGCGCGCTTTAAGGTTAAATCAATGCGGTTACCATCCTGAAAAAGCATCAGAAAGGCAAATGACTCTCCCAACGGTTCACGGTATAAATTCATTTCATCCGGGGTCTGCATAACCAAAGGCTTTCCAAACACTTCAAGCCAGGTCCGGTCCTGAATCATTTGTTCCATATTTTCCACAAAATAAATAATATCAAAATCACTGAAAAGATCAGGACTGCTGCTTCCGGCGGCTGCACGGGATCCGCTTAGAGCTGCGGCCCGGACCCGTTCATCGTTTCTGGCAGTCTCCATTATCAGCGCCATCACAGCCTCAGGCGTGCGCACAGGCAGCATCTCCTTTTAATCCAGGCTCGTCGATGCAGGCTCATAAGACAGCATCTGTCTGATTTGATTATGACTATCAAGCACAGCCACCGCCGGTTTGAACTCCCGGGCCGTTTCATTTTCCATCAATGCATAAGCAATAATGATGACCACATCCCCCGGCTGCGCCATTCTCGCGGCTGCACCGTTCAGGCAAATTACCCCGCTGCCCCGGGGGCCTTCAATCACGTACGTTTCCAGACGGGCCCCGTTCGTATTATTGACTACCTGCACTTTCTCGTTTTCCCACAGGTCCACCGCCTCCATCAGATCCCGGTCAATGGTAATGCTTCCTACATAGTTTAAATCTGCTTCTGTAACTACAGCCCGGTGAAGCTTTGATTTCATCATCGTACGGTACATCAGTGTCACCCCCTTTCTTTCTGGTCAGGAGAAAGAATAATATTATCGATGAGTCTCGCTCCCGAAAACTGCACCGCTCCTGCGATAATTATCTGCCCGTTCCATTCCCTTACAGGTTTAAGACCGGGATAAGTTAAAATATCCATATAATCAATCGTTCCGGAAATGTTAGCTTCTACTGTATGTTTTGCTTTCTTCAAAATGTCCCCGGGTCCATAAAACCCCTCTTCCATCCATAACGCTCCCTGCTTTAATCCTTCATACAGCCAGACAGCTTCCCGGCGCTCCCTGCTGGTTAAATTCACATTTCTGGAGCTCAGAGCCAGGCCGTCAGCTTCCCGAACCGTCGGGCCAGTAACAATCTCTGTTGGAAGATTAAAATCACGGGCCATATTCGTCAGTACAGCGGCCTGCTGCGCATCCTTCTGCCCAAAGTAGGCCCGTGCCGGCTGAACAATCTGCAGCAGCTTCAGCACCACGGTCGCCACTCCGTCAAAATGTCCCGGCCGGCTTTTGCCGCAGAGCACATCACTTCCCTCATGCACGCGCACCCCTGTCTGCATCTCTTCGGGATACATCTCTTTCGCTGACGGGGCAAACACTATATCGACGCCCCGGGCTTCGGCTTTTTCAAGATCCGCTTCGAGCGTACGCGGATACGCTTCGTAATCTTCATCCGGACCAAACTGCAGCGGATTGACAAAAATGCTCACCACTACTGCATCGTTTTCTTTCAAAGCCTGCATCATTAATGAAAAATGTCCTTCGTGCAGTGCTCCCATTGTCGGCACAAAACCAATTATTTCTCCCTGCTGTTTTCTCTCATTGATATGTGTGCGAATTTCCTGAATTGAAGTAAATACTTTCATGACGATGCGCCTCTGCTAAGATCTTTCAGCACAGAGGCATCCATGGAAAAAGTATGCCTCTCCTCTGGAAATGCTTTCGCTTTTACATCACTTACATAGCTCTCAAGGGCTTCGTCAATTTGTGCCTGCACATTAGTGTACTGCTTAGCAAAGGAAGGGACAAAGCTCTCTCCCCATCCGACAGCGTCGTGAAAAACCAGCACCTGACCGTCAACGCCGGCCCCGGCGCCTATGCCGATAACCGGAATCGAAAGATGCACTGCAATCCGGGTGGCAAGCTCTCCAGGAACACATTCAAGCACCAGCGCAAAAGCTCCCGCCTGTTCGAGTCTCTCTGCTTCTTCCATCAATCGCTGTGCTTCTTCTTTTGTTTTCCCTTGTACTTTGTACCCGCCAAGCACCCCTACGGACTGGGGAGTAAGGCCGAGATGCCCTATGACCGGGACGCCGGCAGCCGTTAAGCGGGCGATAGTCCCTCTGGTAATTTCATCTCCCCCTTCAAGCTTCACTGCCTGGGCACCGCCTTCCTGCATCAGACGTTTCACTGCTGTAAACGTGCTCTCCATAGAGGAATGATAGGTTAAAAAGGGCAGATCCACTACGATAAATGTGCCCGGAGCCCCCCTGCGTACCGCACGTGCATGCATCACCATATCATCAAGCGTTACCGGAATCGTGGAATCGTAGCCGTGCACCACCATCCCTGCCGAATCACCCACAAGTATCATATCCATGCCAGCTTTTTCCGCGGCCTTTCCCGCCGGAGCGTCGTACGCTGTGATCATCGTAATCGGCTCCTGCCGTTCTTTCATCTGTTTAAATACCGCCGTGCTTTTCATCTCTCTCCTCCTGCTTCACTCAAAAGATATAGAATTATCTGATATTTTAGCCGATACATACTGCTTAGACCGACTTGTATTTACACATGTATATTATCTGACGCCCCTGCCATTTATTCAACCGCCGCGACTTCGTTTATCCAAAAAAATTCTTCAATAAAAAAATGCCCCCGTAAGAGGACATCAATAAATATTACTTAAGTCGAGCGAATCCCCAAATGTCTGAATCAGATACCGGCGGATCAAATCACGGCTGAACGGGGTTTCGTCTGCTTCACTGCGGGCTTCATCGTCTTTGGCAATAATGTGATCTATATGGGCTTTATTACCATTCACTTTTTGAATGACAGTGATGCGGTGGGAAGGGATATGCTTCAGCTCAAAAGAAAGCTTTCGCTTATTGATCTTAATATAGCTTTCGTGAAAGCCTGCTTCAATATGAAACTTGCGGTCGTTTATATTTTTAAATTCTTCTTCAAGATCCATAAAATAATACATAATTTCTCTAGCCGTCGAATCGATTAGCTGCTGCTCGGGCAGGGCATCAATATTTAAATATTTGCGTGTTTTAGTAGCGAATGTATTTTCAAAGCTCATTGATTTTCTCCCCTTTCAATTGCGTATCAAGTATTCAGTGCCGGCTCACATTACGGGCCTGAACACCTTCACCCTTGTCTGAACCCTGGTATTAACCGCTGCAGGAAACGCTTCTGCAGCCCTCCGGATGAACCACCCGGCGGACTCCCGGACGTGGTCCGGAGTAATTGTTTTCTTATCGAGCTTTTCGTCCAGCTTTTTTCGGAACTCGGTGACCCCTTCTTTATCTTCACCAAAATACGCGTGATTGACTTCCGGCACCCGGCGGTCGAACGTATATGGGTTGAACTGCTGGTCTCCTTCATCCGTGCCGACATAGCAGAAAGCCACCTGCGGATTCCCAACTTCGTCAAACTGCATAATCGCAGCAGTCATATTTAAGCCAAGCTCCTTTTTCACGGCCAGACTTTCGTCGTATACCAGCTGCATTTTTTTATCAATTGGCTTTTCTTTATGTGATTCGAGAATCTTTACAAGCTGGGACCGGTGGGCGTCTGTTGCCACACCACTCACAGCCAGCAGCGCATTTCCGGCATCAAATACCTTCTGCGCCTTTTCATCCGCCGGCCCGCCCTCAAGGCTTGCCCCCTTTGAGTCCGTAGCAATCATCACAAAAGGATCCCCTTTGGGAGGTACGGCGCTTAGTAATAGTCCGGCAGTCATACTTTCACCTCTTCCAACATTCCTTGTGTCTATTGGTAATTACCCTCTGAGCGCACGGGCAAACGTCCCCCAGAAGCACTGTTATTTTTCATTTTTATAAGCCAATGTTGTTAATTTCCCGGAAAATCCATTTTAAATTTTTCGTAGCAAACCTTCCAAAATTCTTCAATACTCAGCATATCGGCGTTAAGTTGAGTACTTCTTTTGCCTGCTGAAGGAAAAATCGAGACAGTTACTATTTTCGGTTCACATTGATACAGGTACGAAATACGGCTCCAGCAGTTACAGGCCTGGCTGAAAACCAGTTCACGCGCAGTATAGCTCATAGAAAACTCCTTCCTGTTTCTTTTGGCTATGCTTTTCTTCTATTTGGGTGTATACCTTTATCTTACCTAATATCGAGAGGAAATGAGTTGTTTTTCCTCATTCTTCCTAAAACAGTACTTCTTTCACATGTTCTTTCGTTAACCTCCGGAAGCCAAACAGAGGAATTCGTGAAAAGCCCGGCAGCTTCCCTGCTGGTACTGAACTTTCCTCTTATAATCTACTAATTGCATTTGTAAACAGTTTCAGGGGAAGGCCTGCAAAAAAAGAACGCCCTGCCTTCGCAGCACGTTCTTTCTATAAAAGCACTTTATGGATCTTTTAATCGGATGCTTCTGCCTTCTGAACGGGGGTCTGCTCAAAATACGCATCCATATGCTTATACCAGAGCCGATAGCCTTCGCTGTTTGGGTGAATGCCGTCACCAATATACTGTTCCATTTGACGGCCGTTTTCTGCATTTTCGTGAAAGGGCACAGAGGCATCTATAAACAAGACTCCCTGATCGAGCTCAAATTCTTCTTTGAGCTGATCCGCAAACTCCTGATAGCCGCTATCCAGCTCCGGAGTCGTGCTTTCATAGGTGATTGCCGGGTTTGGGTTCATCACCAATACTACGGCATCCGGCGCTTTCGTTTTCGCTTCCCGGATCAACTGATGGATATTATCAATACTTTGAGCAGCCCGAATGCCCCGATAGAAATCATTCAGTATACCTGTCTCAATAATCACAAAATCCGCTTCTTCAGAAAGCTCAGCATCAATCATTTCCCGTTCAAGCATATCCTCCGAGGAATAGCCATCAACTCCATGATTGTTCAGCTCTACGTGCTCGCTGTCATCATTAATCTGCTGCAGTCTCTCCTCTAATAGGCCGGCCCATGATTCGCTGTAGCTGTCCGCTCCGGTCCCGGCAGCCACACTTGATCCAAACACTTCTACAGTAGACGTATGATATGTATTTAGGCGGTGCTGCAAAAATGAATAAACATTCATCTCTTCCAGTTCTGAAAGCTCCTCGTCCGGGGTTTTAATTCTCTCACTGTTTTCATTTACAGATTCTCTGTTTAAAGAAACGATTATCCATATACCTCCAGCTGCGGCTGCTGTAATCAGCAGTATAAATCTTTTTCTCATCTGTCCTAACTCCTTTTGCTATGTTCGATAGAGAATTGATCATAGCATAATATATTTCAGCAGCCTCCTACAAGGTCTAAAGAATCAGTTCTTCTCATTTATCAAATTTTTCTTACAATAGAAGTTATAACCCTCTGACGGACGGGAAAACCGTTATAAAAAGTGAGGTGAATAATTAATGTTAATGGTGAAATGCCCGGAATGTGGACACGAAAACACAGCTTCCATTCAAATGCCGCCCGAAACGTTAAGTACTGATTCCAACGTTTCCGGAAACGAACAGCCGTGTGAAAACTGCCATGCCTCGATTCCATTGTCCAACGAAAACCTCTACTATAAATAGGCAACCACTGTCAGCCTAAACACATACCGCCGAAACAAAGAACGACGCCGGGCCGAGGATAGTCCCTCAAACCGGCGTCGTTGGCGTGGTATGTATCTTGGAATGAATATATAATACCCCAACGCGTTTCAAACAGCAAGTTTTGTAACTAAAAAAAGTACATATACTTTTATAAGCCAATACAAAAACGACACCAGGATGAGAAGAAGCTCTCAAACCGGTGTCGTTGACGTAATATGTATGGTGGAGCCTAGCGGGATCGAACCGCTGACCTCTTGGCTGCCAGCCAATAAAAGCCGGTTTTTTCAGCTTTCGTGGCATATTTGATTGAATTGCAAACATGGCTCTCCGCTAGTAATCCAGTCGTTTTTCCCGATAGTGTATTTATCTATTTCGTTATGGCGTTTGCAATTATGTTTGCAATCTCCTGTACATACCAAAAAACAGCCCCAAGGGAGGGCTGCTTTCTGTAGACTTCTGACAGTGTGGAAAACAATAAGACAATGGTAGTTCCTCGAGGTAAGGAACTTCTTTAGTATAGCCAGAAGCTCTACGTTTGGAAAATGTCGTATTTGCTCGCCAGGAGGAAAATAGAAGATTCCTGGGTGTTTAGCGTAAGCTGATGATGTTTCTTGGTGTTCGGTATAACTTTAGGCATATTATATTATACGAAAAAACCGACCTCCTTAGAGATCGGTTTAATTACTATGTAAAAAATTCAAGGATCCCTTAACTTAGAGGCGGCTACCACACAGGCAGCTTATGAATCGTCTCACGCCTTCTAAAGAATTACAAGTGGATCCTATCACAATATTAACCCTTTACTTTTTAATAGTCAAGTTAATTATTACCTTAAGTTTGTTGATGTAATTCTTCAAATTTCACAACGCAATCACTTAAAGGAAATTTAAAGATACATTTTAATTGCTGTTGTAAAATCTTATAACTAGTTAAATGGTGTTCTTCAAATTCGTCGCCATAGCTTTGGCAGCGCATCATTTTATAAACAAAGTTAGAAAAAACATCCGCAACTTGTACTAAATCATTGTTGTGAGATTCCGTATAGTCAACTATTACTTTATTAGCTTTTTCTCTTACATATAATTCTGTAGTTAAATAGTGTTCTAAATCTTTTAAGTTGGGCAACTTTTTATTTCTATTATCTATTATAATGTCCAACAAATCCACCGGTGTATCAATCTTATGTGATAAATAAAGTTTTATTAAATAATTAAAAGCGATATGGGGGTCCTGCTTAAGCCTCTCCGTAATGTTGTGATTATCGACTATTATAGTATCAAAAACTATATCCGTTTTAGATACTAATCGCTGAAAAATAAACTCTCGAAAGTCAGCTGGCATTTCACTTCCTTTTATTTCATCTGTAACTGCTAGGCCTTGGACAGGGTTATTCTTTAGATAATCAACTTTAGCTTTTCGAAATTCTTTAGCAACTTTTTTGGGAGTTTTTGTCTCAATTGAACCAATAATAAAATAACGTAATTTCGGTAATTTATTTCTAGTTATAGAGCCAGATTCATCCATATATAATTTTAATGATGGCATGTATATTCTCCTTGTATATGTAGTACATTAATACTATGTTACCATCATTTTCATAAATTGAATACTTTGAATTATGTACCCACCCGGGCTTTGCCGAACCCGGGCTTCGATAAGAATGATGCACACGTTCGTTTACTTCAGTCCGTTTTCCTGTAGAACCGCTTTCTGCTTCTTGCCTTTGTCCGAGACGTAGTTGTTCTTCCAAGCCGCATAGACCACAAAGAGAGCCCCTGCGGCGTTTGCAATGCTATCTGCGAGTTCCTGTGGTATCTCAATGCCGAATGGCTCCAGAATGAGTTTACCGGCGGCAAGAATGGCTAATACGAGTCTTGTCACACTCGCTTTGTCGAGATTCTTCATTATACTGTCACCTCCTTATTTGACTCTCACGTAATGCTCATGCCCCGTGATGAATAACCCGGACTTGAGTTCGTACATGCTCGTGCCATCCACCTCAAGCTCATCGACAATCGTAAAGGCTTCGCCCTGCTGGACTTGCCCGACCACATCATCTGGCTCCCAGTTCCCTTTGTCGCGAACATTTAATGGATCATCGTATGTCACGATCACCATTTTACCTACCGGCTTGGCTTCTTTTTCGAGTTTTGCTGTCGTAGAAGGACCTGGCACGCCGTAGTAATCACCGGCCGGAGAAGAAATGTCGTGATCTTCCTGGAATTGACGCACCGCATCGAGCGACTTCTGTCCGTAGATGCCGTCTACCGGTCCAGGATTAATGCCGACTTCCTGCAGCAGCTGCTGGACGTCTTCGATAGCTTTGCCTTTCTTCCTCCACCATTCGGGATGCAGGTTCGCAAATCCCTGCTTTTTCGAGGTCGAAACGCCTTTCACATTGCTGCCTTTGTATTTGATACCTGCGTACTCGCAGACCGTTTTCGCTGCAGCGATTCCGCATTGCTTCCGGAATTCTTCTGACTTAAGCCTCTTCAAGTCTTGCGGATTCGTCATAAAACCATGCTCCATGAGTACCGCTGGCATTTTGGTTTCCCGTACCATGTGGAAGTTGGTCCAGCTGCCGCGCTTCGACTGTTGATTGCCTCTATGACGAGTACCTGTCTCATTCTTAAGGTTCTTGGCCCATATATCTGCGAGCTTTTTCCCTTCTTTGGACGTGTGCCAGTAGAAGCCCCAGAAGCCACTAGCTTTTTCGTTTCCGTTTGCATCCGCATGGAAGGACATTACAATGTCGCAATCTTCCGCATTGTAGATATCTGTCCGTCTTCGGAGCGACACATTATTCGCGTCAAATGGCTGAGCTTTCACTACTTCGACGCCATGATCTTCAAGAATTTCCTGAGCTACTTTAACGACTGCCTGGTTAAAATCAAACTCTTCCATGCCTGGCACGCCTTTACCACCTGTTTTTTTGTACGTGTCTCTTCCGTGGCCAATGTCTTTTCCTACTCTAATGCCCATATTAATGTTCCCCCTTGGTTTTTTGCTCCTGTATTTTGTCCCAACGCACCAAGTCGGTGTCTCGTACAAACGACCAGGCGACAAAGCTAAAGATGGCCAGGCTTAAGGTCACACCGGACATCAGGTTGGGAAATTCAAACGTATTGATAAAAAACAAACACGCAAAAAAGACGCCGCTTATGCTTAAGCCGACGTACCGAAAAATGCGTATATTTGCGATCAAGCCAATCGATTGAAAAATAACCGCCAGAAAGCACATAAGCCCCCAGGCGCCCTGGGGCATAATGCCCGCCATCAGCCGGTAAAACTCCGACCGCGGGGTGAAAATATCAAACGCCACCAACGTCACTGCTTCCAACCACATCACCACTAACACAAACGTTTCAAATAAGGGGAGATTCCTCACATGATATCCCCTCCCTTCTAAAAGATGCCCCATACAAAGGCCCCGATCCGCCCGCAGGCCGCCAGCACCGTGGTGACTAACACGCTGACCACGACTTTATTCAAGACCCCTTTCCACCAGTTCTCCCGGCTTTTCCACCGTTCGACTTCCCCCTCGACGGCCTCCGTCCGAACAAGCAGCCCCGTGTCTTTGTTGTGAATCAAATCTTCAAGCTTTTCCAAGCGCTGGCCGTGCTTCTCCATGCGTTGTTCTGTTAAATACTGCCTGGCCTCCGGCGGCAGCTCCTCCTTTTTTTGGCTCAATCCTGCCACCCCCTAGTCGTTGCACATCGATGTGCTCGCCTCCTTTCGTGGAATAATCAACACCGTGTCCCCAAAAGTCATTTTATCCAGTTATTGTAAACGTAATGAAGGCATAAAAAAGACGCCCCTTTGGGCGCCCCTGGATTATAAGTTGTATTACTCTTGTGCTGAATACAAATAATCTTTAAATTGTTTCTTTAAATCTCCTTTTAGCTCCTCAGCTTGCTCTTTATAAGTGCTTAATAACTCTTGACGTCTATCTTCTCCAATATATTGAACTTTTCTTTCCACAATTTCAGGCATCATATACATCCCAAAAAAACTTTTGAGGCTTTCATTCAATTCTTTTAATTTATTTTCCATTTCATCATCTAATAAAATATAGGCACGAAACGATACTCTTTCTAATTGATCAAGGGTTTCGGACGCCTTTTGTATGCTTCTTATGGTGTGTCCATCTTCAAGCTTTGCCTCCGCTTTATCAGTAAGCAAAAAATCCAAACGCCGCCCTAGCAGCCCAATCATTTCATAAAGCTCTACCATAGTTCCTAACCGTTTCTCATATAACTTAGTGTACCGGTAATGTTTTTCTTGATGTTCTGCTTTTACCTCTTCTAAATTTTTCTGGAGCGCAGAATTATCTTCCCTTGTACGTTTGTTCGATCTCAGGGTAAACACTAAAATAATAATATTACTAATAGATACGACGACGCTTGCCCAAAAGGCAGGAGAGGTAACGATATCGCTCATGTCTTGTTTCTCTTTCTTGATGATGGGTATGTCACTGTAAATATTGAATTCATTTTGATTCCCCCTCGTATAAATAACCATTTAAATTATACAAGCAGGCCCTACAAACTAATACCGCCTTGAAATGAAAAGTTGTACGTTTTCACTCACTTTTCCTAATAAATGTGCCTTTTTATATCAACCTTTTATTTTCATCTCCGTATACTCGTCTTCTTTTATAGAGATTTCTTTCATATTTTAAATAGTCTTTAGTTATTTCAGCTGGGTCAAAAAACCGAGTAACCGTTCAGCCATTTTCTTCTGCCCGGCCCCATTCGGATGAGTGTAATACTTGTTACCGTCCCCGTCATCTTGTTCTTGATAATGTTCTGTCGCTAGTTCATCATCGAATGGGAACAATCCGCTTTCGGCATACATATCTAATACTGGGATACTATAATACATACATACTTCTTTGATAATCTCTCCATATTCCTTTAGGGTTTTTCCATTTCCATTTGTGGCTTCCGGAGTATCATGAGAATCCTGCCTGCGCTTGATAGGCGTAAGAAACAAAATCGTTTCGTTCTTATACTTCTTTTTCAGCCCTAAACATAGATTGTGTAAAGCGCCGTAAAAGGTCTGGTCATTTCTGTCTTCCATGTCTCCTAGAGGGGTCGCTGTGTAATGCCAGTCATTAGTACCGGCAGCAATGATGATCAGATCTCCATCATCAGCCATGTCCTGGTACCTGGATACAATAGGATTTCGATAGTCTGGATCATCTTCTCGAACGGCAATAATTGATCCACTAATGGCATAATTATCTTCTGCAGCCCCTAAAGCATCCACTACATAAGCAGGATAGCGAAACGAAAGGTTGCTGTTATAATTGGGATCGGTGATGCTGTCGCCGTTAAAGATAATCTTTTTGTCCCTCCAAGCATTCGACTGAATGGAGGATATATCCGCTTGATCTACAAAGTTTTTCACCATTGCCTGCGAAACAACTAACTCATAACTATCTCCATACACCCCCAGAATCATTTCAGTAGCGCCTTCCGGCACAATTGCTTCTACGTCTTCATATGTTTCAATTTCGCCGCCCTCTAAATCATAAGCTTTAATCCACATATCTTCATTGACGAAAATAATACCGGTTTGGTTCGAACTAGAACCAATCCGAGTCGAGATACTGTAAATTTCTCCTTGGGACACCGGAATGATTACTGAATGGTAATCTGGATATTCGTTGCTTTCAGCATATCCATCTATTCGTCGGTAGTGAACGTCTTCAATTAATTCATAGGAAATATGTTCCCATTTCAAGATGCTCTCTTGAATCGCTTTTGTTAGTTTGCCAGGCGTAACAGACTCGTCTTTGGGAATAGAAAACAAGTCAAAACGTGCACTCTCCCCGCCCTCAATCGCTGCAATCATTTCCTCGTTCAAATCTTCTAAACCAATCGCTTTCGCTCTTAGTCTTACAGCATTCCTATCAGCTTTGGTATTCATAGTATGATCGTTCGCATTTAATCGGTCGCCTAATCTATCATATTCTTTCCTAGCGTCAATCATTTCTTCAATCGAACTGCCTTCCACGATCTCCCGGCTGATGCGTTGCTGGGCGGCTTCGATTTCATTTTTTAGTAGTTTTGTTCGCTCGATAAGGTTTTTGCGTAAACCTGCAAGGCCTAAAGGTATATCCGGTAAATTCATCTATTCCGCCTCCTTTGTCCCGTCGTCCGTGGTGGTTGATGTTTTGTCGATGTCTTCCACCTCTCCATCCTTCACTGCCAATGCCCTTACTTCGAGTGGGACCAACTGCCGCGTCTCGAGATCCACCTTGTAGTCCTCCGGGTGCTCGAGCTTATCCGCGTCGTTGTCTTTATCCAAAAAGAAAAAGAAATCGAATTGGCGGTCCGGCACGACGTACTGGCCGACCAATACTTCTCGGAGTTCTCCTTCATCGTTAGTATTGCAATAAAACAGCATGGTCTTCCTCCTTTGTTATTGTTCTAGGTAACGACCAGTCACACGCCCCCACGCCCTCGTACCGGACTGCCCCGCTCGAAGCCGCAAGTAGACATAACTTTTACTACCATCTGGGACCCCAAGATCTATAGTGACGATATGAAGCCGCGGATCATCCTCGCTCCCTTCATAAACACCGTTGTCCGTATTCGTGGTCGATACATGAGCCAATGTTTCAGCTGTGCCATTCGCTGGGACACCGCGTTGCACATATGCGTGACAAGGACTGTTTTCATCAGAGGTATATAGAAATAGCGTCAACACTAAATAACGAGCTACATGCTTGAACGTATAGTATTGAGCTGTTTGGGGTTCACTAGAGGTACTTGTATGCCAGTAGCCGTCCGTACTGTTGTCGTAATAAACGTTTGGTCCGGTTAACGGCGGATCAGCACCTTGGACATCAAAATTAAAAGTGAACATACCGTTCCAGATCGGAGCATATCCGTCTTCGCGGACCATCCGTAATCCTTTGCCTTTGAATTCTTGTAAGCCTGGTTCCAAGATACTGTAGTTATTTTCTGGATTATCATTATCTCGTAACGTAATCCGATCTCCTTCGATAAACATATTGCCGGAAGGACCTTCGATTTTGATATTGCTTGTATGAATGGTGCCGGCATACAGCAGATCAGCAACCATCCCTTTACCAGTAAAGCCATATCGATATTCTTGGCCTCCGTCTTCACTTAAGCCGATACCTCGAGATTCTAACCGGATCATTAGATTAGGATCATTTGGATCCCGTAAGATCAATCCGCCGCTTTCCGGATACTCGATCTCCGACTTGGAATTATTAATGTCCTTCGATATCGTTTGCACCATGTAGTTGAGTGCTTCAAATGGCAGCGGCCGCCGTCCTTCAATGGCGTCCATCGTGGCACGTACGGCTTCGCCCATGCGTTGCTGCTGTGTCTTGCTTCCCGAGAAGCTGGAGAAACTGACATCAGAGTCCACCATTTCTTCCCGTTCGTTTAACCATTCCACGACTTCGACAATACGAGCTTTCAATGCAATGCCCAACCGTCTTTCGTACAGCAAAGCTTCATCACCGGGTTCCGGCTGCGCTTCCGTGTAGCCGTTCGCGACCATATCCACATACTTGATGGTCATGGCGATATCTAAACTATCATCCACCCGCTTTTTTACTTTGGCATCTAAAGAACTCTGCACCGTAAACCGTTCATCATGCACAGCTTCGGCTTCAATGCGCCCGAACTCTTCGCCGTAGATTTCTGCTAATGGTGACGTGTACGATGAATACAGCCCGTCTTTCCCAAAGCCTTCGCCATGCGTGGCAAAGTCCACGGCATCAATTTCCTGATCGGTACTCTGAATGTTAAACGGGTGCCGGTACTGAAAGTCCAGGTCTCGACCTATTCGCTCTCGAAAGGTAATAACGGTGCCGTCGATTTCAAACTCTGCGCCATAACGTTCAACGGCTTTCAAAAAACAGTTTAACTTTCGATCTTTGCCAAAATTCTCAAACGACTGCGCTTCAAAGAAACCAATAATATTAAAGGTATAGCCGGAGTCTTTTAAGATGAACTCCATGATATCGTTGAAGGTTCGGGAACCGCTAAAGGATTCGGTGACATTGAGCTTTCGTAAATCAACGAACGGCCGCCAGGTGGCGCCTATCTTAATGACAAAGCTGTCGCCTTCCGTCCGCCGGTCCAGCAGCGTAATCACAAACTCTTTGCCTTTCACGATGATGCGCCAGTAGTGAGCCACGTTCTTGAAGTAATGTTCGTTGGCACTGGTGAGATGAAGATCGAGGGAAATTTGCTTGGTGCTGTTTTTGGTGCGACTGTATTTGATGGTATCGAAACCCACCAATCGTTCAGCGTTTCCTTGTAAGTCGTAAATCATCGCCATAAGATTCCCTCCCTTCCTATCTCAAGTACCAACGAAAGTCCGAGCTGAATGAGCTACCTGCAGCTGCGCCCACGACCTCAATGTCATTCATGCCAGGTGCCAGTCGGAGCAAATCCCCGCTTGTGTCTCTGGTCGCCGGCGTATCATTTCGGCGCACGCGTATGCCTTCAATGGCTAACGTGTCATCGCTATTCAGATCAATGTTGCTTTCAAACTCCGTGCCATTCGTTCGGTTGTACATCTTCAATTTGCTTACGGGTCCTTGAATATGCCAATCAAGCATCATGCCATAATCGGCATCCACTTCTTCGTTGCCTCCGTTGTAAATCTTCATGGTGCTCGGATTGGTGTAGTCATAAATATAAGGGCCGCCGAATATTTCGGCCTGCCCTATCGTCCAAATGCTATCTTGTTCCGGTTCGCCGGTGTCTCCGATGACCATTGGCGTTTGAGTGGTCGCCACGCTTTCCCCGAAAGGAAGCTCCCATGTGGTCATTGTTACGGAGACATCGCCATATTGCGTGTTTTTCACGCGCTGAATGTCTAAGTTACTGGTGTACACCTTGTACCGAACGCCGAACATGATTTCATTGCCGACCGGCTCCCAGAGATAGAACGGCTCGGCAGGGTTTAACCATCGACTAATCAAATCCCGCACAAACGACCAGTCTTTCGTGTCGTAAGCCGTAAAGCGAAACTTCCAATCAATCTCCCGGACGCCGTGCCGGATACCTTTAGGAATCTGACCAGGGCGACTATCGTTGTTTTGAGCGACGATTTCTTTTTTGATCGGTTTGATATCGAATGCGCTGTTTCGAATACCGATCTCTTGTTTCATTTGTTCCAGTGTTAACCGGGAACCATCTAAATATTCAATGAGACGTCCCACCTGTTCACCTCCCTCTTAGTACCGACTGCCGAGCGCGTCGTCCATGCGCTGATCGAAGTTGTCTCTGCGGCGCATCGAGGTGTGCACCTTATCGCCGTCAAAGCTGTTATAAACAGCGACATTCATTTTGTCGCCCAACTCCTCAATCGCCCGCATCATTTTTTCGTTGTTCTGCGACTGCTTGCTGTTGGAATGCACCACTTGATGCGTCTGCGTTTGCAGGGATCGCATCTCCGGCATGCTCGGTGTCATCCACTGGGCTAATTCATCCGCCTTTTTCAACACGTTGCCTTTTTCATCATCCAGGCCTTTCGTTAAACCTTCCCCGGTAAAGGAACCAATCTCCATGAATACGCGAGACGGCGATTTGATTTTCAGAGCTCGTTTGGCTGCGTTGACAGCGCCTTTCGCCATCGAACGTGCAGCTCCTACCGCACTGCCGGCGGCGTTTCTTATACCGGAAGCAAGCCCACTGACCACGTTCGCGCCTGCGCTTCGCATGTTGCCAATAAAGCTGGTCACGGTGGAGACCATGTTGCCCATCATCGTGCGGACATTGGAGACCGCATTGCTCATGCCTCTGCTGACGGCAGAAACCACGTTCGAAAACGTCGATTGCATGCCGCTGACGACATTGCTTCCGGCTCGGGCAGCTGTGGAAACTACATTGGAGAACCCGCTGCTCACCGAGGATAGGACTGTCGACATACTGCTGGTCACGGTGGAAACCGCACTGCTAAAGCTCGAGCCGATCGAACTGACCACGTTGGACATGGACGACCCTACCGTCGATACGACCGAGGAAAAGCCACTCGCAATCGAACTACCCACACTCGACATCGAACTGGCGACACTCGAAACGACAGAAGAAAAGCCGCTAGCGACAGCGCTATCGACGGATGAAATTGCGCTTCCCACGGTCGATGTGACCGAAGAAAAGCCGCTTGATATGGCACTGGCCACGCTCGACATCGCCGAGCCGACCGATGAGGTGACGCTGCTAAATCCACTCGCAATCGAGGAACCGATACTGCCCATGGCACTCGAAACCGCGCTGGTCGCACTGGAAAATCCGTTGGATATTGCGGAGCCAAGCCCGGACATCGCCGAGCCTGTAGCAGAAACCATGCTGCTAAATCCGGACGATACCGACGCCGTCATTGAATTGAGCGCCGTCATCGCTGAGGTGGACGCTGCGGTAAAGGCGCCGCTGACATTCCCGCTCAAACCACCAAGGGCTGAGCCAACCGATGCCGGCAGGCCTCCCATAACCGAAAGAACACTTTCACCCAGCGCGTTGGACGAAGATTCCGCCCCACCTTTGGAGTTTTCGAGCCCTTGTTCCAATCCGGCGCCGGAGTCTTCCCCGACGCTGATCATTTCCCTCGCCGGGGAGGCAATGCCCAGGAAGCTTTTGATGCTGTCCAGCATGCCTTCGCCTAATTCTTTCGCCGCGTCCCAGGCATCTTGCGCTTTCTCCTTGATGCCATCGACCAAGCCCTGCACGAAATCGGCCGCGATTTCATCGACCTGGGCCCATTCTTCCTTCATGCCGTTGATGAGTTCCCCGAGCATTTCAATGCCCGTTTCAAAAAGCATGACGACTAATTCAAGAAGGCCTTCGACCAACGCATCTATAATCTCGTTCGCTGCGTCGTAGAGTTGAGGCAGAGCCTCGATGATGCCCTCGACCAACGCGACGATAATTTCAATTGCTGCCTCAATAATGACCGGGAGCAATTCGATGATCGCCTCGACTAAGGTGGTAATGATCTGAAGCGCTGCATCGATTAATTCAGGGAGCATATCCACAATGCCAGTTACGAGCGCCAAAATTATTTCTATGGCTGCTTCGATGAGAAGAGGTAGCAAATCAATAATCGCTTGGACCAACGTATCTATAATCTGAATTGCCGCCTCGATTAATTGAGGTAGAGCTTCAATAATTCCCTCAACCAATTTAACGATTAATAACAGGGCAGCACCGATCAATAACGGTAAAAACTCAATAATCCCATCGACTACTGCCGTTATAATGTCTAGGCCAGCGCTTATTAATTGCGGTAGTTGCTGAATAATCCCCTCAAGCAACGCGGTTACAATTTGCAGAGCTGCTTCGATTAGTACAGGTAAAACAGCTATAATTCCTTCAATCAAAGCTTCTAAGATTTGAATGCCAGCGTTCAATAGCTCCGGGAGCGCCGAAATGATAGCATCAAGCAATGTGGTTACTATCTGGATAGCCGCTTCGATAATTGCTGGAAGCGCGGTCGTTATCGCGGACACTAAAGCATTGATAATCTGGACTCCAGCCTCCACCAATGAAGGTAAAGCAGTAATGATTGCTTCTAAGAGACTGGTAATAATCTGAATGCCAGCATCGATGAGCATCGGCAGAACAGTTACAATGCTTTCGATAAGTGTAGTAACAATTTGCAGCCCAGCCGATAGTAATACCGGCAAAGCTTGAGCAATAGCTTCCACTAGCGTATGAATAGCTTGGGTTCCCGCCTCAATAATCTGTGGAAGTGCTTCAGTTAAGCCTTCAATAATTGACTTCAGCATGTTTATGCCTGTTTCAATCAGCGAAGGTGCTTGCTCCTCTACACTATCTTTCATCTTATTTGAGGTTTTCGTCCCAGCTTCCGCTACGTTTTCTTGTTCTTGCTCTGTACCTAATAGAAGATTCGTAATCATATCCACGCCAGCTTCAATAAGCTGTGGATATGTCTCTGCCATCGTTTCAATATACGTGGTGATAGCTTGAGTTGCAGCTTCAACAATGCTCGGTAACTTTTCCGATAAACCTTGTACAAAGTTTTCAATCGAAGCGGCTCCGGTTTCTATTAACTCCGGCAACCGTTCAGCAAGCGATTCAATAAAATCTGTCATTGCTGTAGTACCTGTTTCAATCCAAAGCGGAAGATTCTCAGCGAATCCTTGAATCAAATTCGTTAATATTTCAGCACCTTTAGTGATAGCTTCTGTAGCCATCTCAGCTAAACCAGTAATAAATTCTCCGACCATCGTAGCGGCGTTTTCAATAACCTCGGAAAACTCCATTTCTCCTTTAAAGAAAGCAATGGTGTCGGAGACGATATTTGTTTGTGTCACCAGCATCACTAAGAAGCTGATTAAAGAACCAATCGCCGGGTTTACACCGATCAGTACAGCTGCAAGCCCTGCTAATGTTCCGGAGAAATTACTTAAAAACTCCCAGGCAGTTGAAAGGTGTTCTCCAATATTCTTAAAGAAGTCAATTACTGGAGAAACAATAACCTCATTTAGCAATCCCGGAATTGGTGAAACAGCCTCTACGAAGCTTTGAAACATTTCTTGAGCTCTTTGTACGGCGCCAGTTACACGCTCACCGATCAGCACAGCCCACTCAGATAATGTTGCTTTCGTTTGAGATATGGCACTACTGACGCGCTCGACAATCGTGTTAAAGGTTTCTATGACATTATCTCGGAAATTCGCTAGTGCTTCTCCGATTTGAATAACCGCATCTCGCCATGATTCAGGCAACGCCATCAGCCAATCGTTCATATAATCGCCTTCAGCAATAACGAAAGCGAAATATTTAGCTAAAGAGGCTATATTTTTCCCGAAATTAACAATGGCATCGATCGTATTGTCTACCGCATCTCTAAACCAATCCACTCTTTGATACGCCTGATACACCACAGTAATTAATCCCGCTACAGCAGCAATCGTTAATCCTATCGGGCCTGTTAAAGCAGCAAAAACGCGCACTAAAATTTGTAGTGCGCCCCTTAAAACAGCCGCTGATTTACTGGTTGAGGCAAACCATGTCATTATAGTTCCAATGCTTTGTATTACCATCCCGATAACTATAGTGACTCCAGAAAAAGCAAGACCTAAAGCGCTGAGAGCTGTACCCACTAATAATGAATTACCTATTAACTGTTTTGTTCCATCTGACAAACCCGAAAATTTCTCAGCAACTTTTTCAGCTAAATCTGCTAACTTTGTAAAAGTAGGAGCCATGCCACTGCCAATGTCTTTAGCAAAGACCATAAAATTAGCCGTTAGCCTCTTTAAAGCTTGCCCAAGCGTTTCTTCAAATTCCTCATAAGCTGCTTTCGTAGCTCCAGCAGAATCGGCCATCGCGTCCAGGTTATCTTCAAATATAGACATTCCACTACCTGTTAATGATAGTGCAGCATTACCTGCTTCTACACTGCCAAACAAATCAGATATTGAAACATTATTATCGTCAGCGTGATCACTCATTAATTGGAGGGCTTCTGCTACAGTGCCACCTTCTGATATAAAATCCGGAAATGATTTACCTGCAATCTCTGAAAAAGTATCTGCGGCTTCTCCGCCGTCTTTGCTTAATTCGATCAATAATTGTCGCAGTTGCGTAGTTGATTGGGCTGTTGGTACGCCTTGCGCGGTCATTGTTGCCATGGCTGCGCCAATTTGCTCAATCTCTACTCCCGTTGAAGCTGCTTGAGGGATGACATTATAGAGAGAACTGCCAAGCTCGTCGAACGTTGTCTTACCATTTTTCACTGTAGTAAATAACACATCAGAAACGCCTTCAGCTTCACTCGCATCCATACCATAAGCATTTAAAATAGTACTCAGCGTATCTACAGCTACCTCAGTTTCTGTCGCACCAGCAATGGCTGACTCACTAGCGACTTCCATAAACTCAAAAACATTATCGCTAGGTACGCCGGCAGAAAGAGCTTGATAAACAGCAGGTATTACATCGTTGGGCAGTTCTCCGTATTTTCTGCTTATTTGATCGACATCTGCCATTAGCTGATCTCTTTGTTTACCTGAAGCGTCAGGAACTAAGGTAAATACTTCTGCCATGCCCGTTTCGTAATCCGAAAAAGCTTTTAACGCGCCCCCGACTGCACCCCCAGTAAGAGCAAAAGCAGCAGCGCTAGCTTTGCCTACTTTCTGGCCGGTTTGAATCATGTTTGATCCAACTTTTTCGAATTTCCTGCCCATACCATCTAATGATTCATTACTTACTTTCGAGATGCTTTGCTCAAGTTGACTTAAACCCTTCTTGGCACCGGATGGGTCTAACGAAGTATCAATGACAATTTTTCCATCAGCCACGGCGGTTCACCTTCTTTTTCCGCTTGTTCGCGTTGGTGAGGGTGTCCGCTATAGCGTCCATCTTGTCATCGGCCGTATGAATCGATTTCTCTTCATTCAGCGCGTATTCTTTCTTAAGCGCACGAATGCGGTCAATCTCTTCTTTGTTGTGTTTGTTCGGCCGAGGTATCTTTTGCGTCCGTATGTTGATCACTTGCTTGAACTTGGTTTTATCCGACAAGCCGTTGAGCAAGGCTAAGAATTTCTCCCAGTGCATGACGCCCTGCATTTCAAACAAATCAATGTTGTAATCCTGTAAAAAAGACGCGTAGATATACTCCGCGTCCTGGTCCATATCATATACTTTCTTTTGGGGAGGAGCGTTTGCTTGCTTGGGTTGGAAGTATTCATGGAAGATATGAAGGATCACTTCTTCTTGCTGTTCCAGTGTGACCTTCTCTTCTTCGTCGTAATTGACGATGAACATATCCCAAAGCGTACATACCTTCGTCACCATATCCATGTAGGTATCCTCAAACAATTCAAACGCCCGCAGAACCGAATCAAAAGCCATATTAATGTGTGCAGTAAATATATCTCCATCAGGCATTTCAAGCTCTACGAATTCTTGAAGGTCGTCTGTTAGTTTCATTGGATTCACCTACTTTTTGGTTTTCGTATTTTTCCTCCGGCCTTCACGATTCGCCGTATACTGTTCTGCTCGTTGTTGGCTTTGGTTGTTCGTTTTCTTTTGAAGAACTTCCATGAGCTGGTTCAGTACGTTTATCATTACGATCGTAGATTTGCCAACTTCTTCGTATATCTTTTCGCCAGCACCCTCTTCTAAAATGACGTCCAATGCTTCAGCAATTTCGTCTTTTACCCGAGTGAAGATCTCCGCTTCGGTTTGAGCATCTTGCGCTTCGCTAGATTGTATTTCTTGAAGAATCGTGTTCATTTTTTCTTTCTTTTCATTCGCCACTCGGTATTTCTTCTGTAATTCTTCATCCGATAAATTCATACGAAATTCTAAAGAACCGACCTCGATATCTTCATACGCCTGTTGAATATTTAACTTAATTGCCATGTGTTGTTTCCTCCCCAAAAGAAAATAGATTTGATAGAAAAAAGGCGGCGAGAAGCCTCGCCGCCTGTCGTGCTATGAATGATTTACACTGCTGTTTCTGGATCTTCGACTTCCGGTTCGCCGTTAAAGTGAATCTCGAAGCTGAAATCCGACTTGGCGTTGGCATCGCCACCACCGTTTTTAATCGCTGCTACGGTCACGCGGCCCGTAAAGATTTTGCCACTAGGCGGCGTCCACCGGAAGTACGTCTTACGACCTTCACCAATTGCTGTCTGGAGCCCGACAATGAAATCCTGCGCGGCGTCTCCAACTTTGCGGTGTCCTTCGAATGTAATCACAAGCTGAGCGCCTGTGACATCAGACGAGTTAAACCCGTTCCCATCCAGGTACGCGCTTTGGTCAATCTCTTCGTTCCATTCCGGGTCAAAGTTCATGAGGCCGGCACCCAGCCGTTCAAATGTTGCAGAGTCCATGTCTGCTGCCTGGTCTACGTCAATTTCAAACAAGTGGGACGACTGTAATACGAAACCGTCTTCTGCCATTGTTTATTCCTCCTATTTTCGGTGTAATCGAGCCTGCATCAGCCCGGTATATAAATACTCGCCGCGGTCATTGACCTCGACGAGCTGTGCACTGGTGTATATTTCGCAATCAATGAACTGGTAACTGTCGTTGCCGGAAGGAATATTTTCCGCTTCCTCCAGCGCTTCCATCATGCGTTCTAACTCGGTGATCGCCTGCAATTGATTCGAGTGCTTGGTGAGCAGTTGAAACGTAAAGGTATCGTCTCTTGATTTATCAATGAACCGTAGCGGCCCTACCGACGGCGCATGACGAATACAAATCGCTTGGCCTTCCCGTAATTCATCAAAAGCAATTGGAGCAAACAACTCCAGCTGCGTCAGGAAATTATAGAGTTGATCTCGAAAGTCCATCTATATCCCCCTCTTGATCGCTTCTTCGGTCAGTTTGATCCAGTCGCTAATGAAACGAGATTTCGCTGCTTCGTACCACAGGCCCTGGGCGTTAGGATTGCTGTCGGTCGAGAAGTTATACTGCGGATTGTAGTACAATCGCTTCGCATACGGCGTTTCCCACGCGACTTTCCCTTCCCCAAAGATCGTCGCTCGGATGCCGGAGCCTTCCAGGTTGCCGGTATCTTTCGGAATGTAGAAGTTACTATCTTTAACGACTTGTTGGTCCAGTGCCTTCTGTCCATCTTTGAATGCGCCGGTCAGTCGTGGCAGAATCCCCGTTAAGTCGGAGCGCATATTAAAATTCAACATTATACCAACTCCACTTTGTAATGATGAGGATCCGGCCCGAAGGCCCGCACCGCTTTCACGTTCTGGACGATCATATCTTTACCCTCATAGCGGATCGTCCCTTGTGATTGAGGCTCCACAAAAGGCCTGGAATGCTCGGCATCAATGTACAGCACTCCAGCCAACAGCTTTTCTTCATTCTGTCCGGTTTTCTTTACCGAGGATGACGACTGCAGCCGTACATGCTCAATGGTTTGTGGCTCTCCCTGGGTGCCTCCCCACGGCCCTTCGTCTGCAGCCGGCGGCGTATACGTGACGGTATGGTTCAATAGCTTCTTGGGAATCGGCCGCACCTTAGCCATTCGCATCCACACCGTTGTACAAGAGCCCGGTATACGCTAAATATGCTAAGGCATCGCTTGATACCCGCTTTTCGCTTCGGCTCATGTTGCCGGATCCAGCTCGCTTCGCAAAGTTGAAGTCTCCGATGCCCATGCTGTCGTAATCATCTTCCGTCACGCCGACATCCGTCGTACCATGCAAGACATAGTATTCGGTCTGTGCCGCTGCCGCCTTCTTCACCTGCTTTTGCATAAACGAAGGAAGATCTGAGATATCATCTCCCACCTTCCCCATCGTGATCTGCTGAATAACGTCTGACGCTTTGCGAATGTACCGCTGAAGCGTAGCGTCATCCTCTTCCGGTTCCCCGTAAAACTCATCGCGATAATAAGCCATGTCGATAAGCATCGGCTTTCACCTACTTATCTTCTGGATTGTCGTTCCCGCCGGTTTTCGGAGCCTGTTTCTTCTTCCCTTTTTGTGCTTCTAATTCTTTTTGACGTTTTTCACGCGCTGCTTTGGCTTCTTCCGGGGAAAGAAACCCGTTCGCTTTCAGCTGACTAATCAGCGCTTTATCGTCCGTTTTGTATCGTTGATTGCCTTTTTCCAATACTACAGCCATGCCAAATCCCTCCTAATGGTTAATATTTTTACTTACGTTGTTTCTGGCGTTTTGAACGATGCGACCAGACGATCTTCTTTGTTCTTCATCACGAACAGGTCATGGTAGATGCGGTTCTGGTACAGATAACCATCACCTTCCGTGTGGGAGCCTGGCTGATGCAGGTACACGGAGTTGAACTTCGCTTTTGCGGTAATTGCTGGACGCATCACAGCCATGAAGTTGATGTCTTTCGCATCGTCAGCCGGAGCAAAACCTTCCGTGAAATCATATTTGTCTTTGAAGCGAGCGCCGTCGAATACTTCAATCAACTGCACGCCGTCAATGCTTGTGACCCGTGTATCGAGTCCAGTTGGTCCTGAAGATACGTCAATGTGGCGCGTGAACTTCTCGGAGTCTTCCAGCGCGTCCATCGTTTCGCTCGATACCCACATCACGATATTCTGCGGGCCGAACTTCCGGAGCTCCCGAAGGCTCGCTTTTACTTCATCAAACACGTTCGTTTTGGTGAGTGTTTGCGTTTGGTGCAAGCCGAACGAAGAGTCTTGAATGTACGTCGCCATCTTAGAAAAACGATACGCATCCATCTCCGGAATCGCATGGGCACGAGTGAATTCGCGTGTGATGTTGGCAGCGGAGAGCGCCTGACGGGTTTCATCCACGTCGGCTTTATCTACGAAGAACTCCACGTCCCGGTCAAACTCAAGCGTGTAGATCTCTTCCGTGTTCTCGACGTTGCCTTCGTTGTAGCCTTTGTTGCGTGTGTGCGGCTTATAACCGGTGGTCGAGATGGATTGCACCCGGAACGACTTCGCATTGAGCCAGTCCACCTTCGGCGTCTCAATCACGGACGTGTGAGCCCCTTCTTTCCATAGCTGATCCAATTCATTTTGATACTTATCTGCATAGTTCGCGTTTACTGCCATTATTTTTTCCCTCCTGCAATTGGTTTAAGGCCAGCGAGAAAGTCATCACTGGTGCCTGCTTGTTGCTGATAGTTGTCCTGGCCGAACGATGGGCCTTGGCCTTGCTGCGGGGCTTTCTTGAAGTGTGGATAACGTTCAAGCACCTGCCCGATCGCATCGTCCATCGACACTTCCTCGGACGTTTTTGCTTTCGCAAGTAGAATCACGTCGTCCAGGTACTCCCCGTTAACGTCCTGCTTCATGGCCGAGATTTGCGCATTGGCATTTTGAAGCTGTTCGTCTTTGGCCTGTGTGTCTTTTTCCAGATTCGTAAGCTTTTCCTGCTGCTTTTCCTGCTCCGACTTCTGCGAGTCAAGATGCGCCTGATAGTTGCCTAGCGCTTCTTTCATGGCTTCTGCGCTCTCATAGCCCTGCTCCTTGGCGAAAGCATCTGCCGCTTGTTGCTGTTGTTCTTCGGCAGAAGGCTGATTTGTTTCTTGATTTTCACCTCCTTCAGAGCCTTCACCTGGGTTAGGATTGTTATTTTCTTGTTGAAACGGGTTTTCTTCTCCACCTTGATTATTCTCTTCGCCCGGATTACCTCCACCAGGGTTTTGTTCCCCGCCGGCAGGATTTTCATCAGCAAAGTATTGTAAGTTAAGCGGATATTTCAGTGGTGACTTCATGCTTTCCCCTCCTCATCTTTCGTTTGTTCGACAGTACTAAAACTACTGTCTTCGCCATGAACTAACTCCCAATCTTCACGAAACAAAAAGCTAATCGTGTAATCCACATCATTCGTCTCTCGAATATCGAGCACATCACCTCGACGAGTATGCATATCGATGCTTTGCGTTTCTTTATTCCAGCGCCAATAACCGCCCCATTCGGGTAAACAAATGTCATGGCCTCGCTTTAAATAAGAATAAGCTGCTTGAAAGTGCATGTGTTCTCACTCCTTTATTAAAATTAAGCATAAAAAAGAGAGCAGCTATAATAACTGCTCCCGGTCTCTGGTTCGTGTGCGGTCAGTGCGATCAATAAAGTCACGCATCTTCTTCTGACGATGTCGCACGCGAGCATTAGCGTCTCTAATGGATTTCTCATCCCCGAGGCCTTTCATCATCGTCTGCTCCCGCTTAGCAGAACGAATCTCCCGCTCAATCTTGCGCTGTTCCTGCGATTCTTCATAGATACGAGCGTTATCTTCTTCCGGTATCGGCTCATAGGTTTGACGATCGATACTCGGAAAGAACTCGTAGCGAAAATGTGTGCAGTTAATGCCAAATAGGCCGGCGACTTCTCCATAACTCGTATCCGAATACAGATTAGGATAGTCCGACCGATCATTACTGGTAGTGTAAACCTGCGATTGGTAGGGAGCGCATAGTTCGCGGGCGCCAGCGTGTCCGCTGACCTCTACCAGATCATGACCCCAGCTGTTCATACGTTCATCTTGCATCTGATTGGTCGTGTTGTTAATGGTCGTACGCATGTTCATCTGCACGTACGCTTCCGTACTCCACTGGCGACCGTCTTTCACAAACGCCGGCATGCCTTTTCGCGCCCATTCTTTGGCAGATTGTTGCATGGCCTGCCGGGGCGTAACATAACCCGCAGCGGCTTTGGCTGTTGTTTTGTTTAAGATATCCGTGTACACCTGCGGTACCTGTCGCATGAGCGTGGTATTCACCAGATTCATCTTATCGGCGGCTTGGGCCTGCATGGCATACAGCACTTGATTCAAGGAACTATCTTCCGCTGCTTCCGGCGGTGCTTCTAATTGATATCCGGCGGCTTTCGCCTTTTGAAACCGATCATCGGACTCCTGGACTTGTGCATATCCTGCTTTGGAAATAGCTTCATAAACAGCCTCCTCCGTTTGCCCGTTATACTTGCTGATGATCTTCACCGTGTCTTCCGTAAGGGAGCCTAAGCTATACAGCTGCTGCAAGCGCCACTCGAGAACATCGTTATTCAACAGCTCCTCTTCCTTTGCTAAATAAGAGGCAAGCGTCTGAATCAATTCCTCTTCAATCTGCCCGTAAAGTTTCTGCACCGGAGCCATAAAGAGATCCGTTTGGGTTCGCTTATCACGCATTAGCGGTCAGCTCCGAATAATTCCTCATCCGAGGGAGCGTTCATTTCTTGCTCCTTCTTGATCTCCTCCAGCATCTGCTTCGCTTCATCCTCGGTCACTTTATGAATCTTCATCATGCCTCGTACTTTAGGGTACAGCCCGCCATTTACTAGCTTCGTATAGTAGTCCGCGTTGCTGTCCCGGTCCTCAGCGATACTGTCATCAAAGTTAATCGCCACATCGTACTCTTCGGTGTCTGCTGGATATAGATTATAAAGCTTTGCGACATCTACAATCATATGCACGAGTTCGACCAGGCTTTCTTCCACAAACGTTTCATGGCTGTTCTTGGTCCGGAAGGTCTGGCTGTTTTCGCTCACTACTTCCGTAGCGGTCTTCAAGCCTTCGCTTCCATCAAACGCAAACGTACCGGCACTAAATCCAATCTGCATGCTGAGGATGTTTAGCAGGCTGTTGAGCGCATCGATATGTTCATCCACTCGCAACTCTACGGATAGATCATAAATCTTGTCGCTGTCCTGCCCGCCAAAGCCCATCGCTTGATACACCGGATTGGTGGCATCGAAATAACGCTTCTGCTGACCGCTTTCTGGATCCACCACCGACTTAACTGCAGCTGCAGGAACAAGAATCGTCTTCTGTCCAAACTGAAACTCCCGCTTATAGCTATCAAACGCGGTATCGATCAGCTGCAGCGTGTCTAACGCATTCGCAAAGATCGATATACCGAGTGGGCTTGTCATATCAAAGTTATTGGCGGTGTTGGGCTTAAACATGACAAATAGTGGACGCTCCAACCCATCGATCGTGACCCGTTCATCCAGGTCGGGGTAGATAGTAGCTAGAGCGCGCCGAACGCCTAAATCATTGTTATTAATCGATGTCTCATACAACTCGTTTTCGATCACGTACTGCTCGCCTTGCCAGGTGTGCCATTCCAACAGCGTGTATTTCTTATCACCACGCTTGCTGACATTCGCAAACACGCCTTCTTTCACCACATCGTTTTCGCTACTAATGGGATAAAAGGCATTGGCATCCACATAAGCGATTTTAATCTTATCGTTCTTCACGAACACCTTCGCCACCATGCCACCGGAAGCAAACATATACTCCAGATAGCGCTGGAATCGTTTAATGAACCGATTGTCTTTCAGGACATTCTCGATAAACTCACCAAGCGGCTGTTCTTCGCTTTCGCCCTGGGTTACGGAGATATCGCAGTTCTCATTAAAGACCAGCGAGGCCATTTCCGCTGATGCAATCTTCGGCATGTTCAGTGTCATCTTGCGGCGTGGTTTCTGTCCTTCAATCGTATGATCTACCGTTTCATGGAACGGCTTGTAGTATCCGCTATACCAGGCGGCCCATTTCTCAACCAGTTGGTAGTGGTCATCTGTCACCATCACGTCTCGTTTCTCCGTAATCGAATTAATCCCTTGAATCAAGCCCATTTTATACATCAGCCTCCTTAAACCGTCCACCATTCGAGTCCACACAGCCTCACCACCTTTAGAATTTCAAATTCAGTTTGCTCAGGTTATCCATTACGAAATATTGTACGCCGTCGACAGTATGATCATCCTCTTTGATAACCTTCGGATCGTCACTCTGTAAGGTATCCGGGTCCCATTGATATTTTTTGTGCTCGTCATACACAATGCGATTGTTCGGGGTATCCAACATAAAAAAACGACCTTGCGCCAGCAGGTCTTGAACGTGTTCGATCATATCGACTTTTTTCTTCTTAGCGACCGGATGCAGGTTAATGCCATAATCGTTGAAATACTGGTTCCGCAACGCGCCCTCCGCGCTATCAATCGTCTGCATGTCGTAATACAGGTTATAGCGCTCCTGTTGCTCTTGCGCGAATTCACTAAGGTCTTTCGCAAACTCACTCGGCGGCTTTTTATTCCGCTTGTTCTCCGGCGAGTAGTAGTACGTATCCAGTAGTATAACGTTCTGTCGCTTCGTGAAGCCGAACGAAAGGAACGTGGTGCTCGACACCTGATGCCCGGTATCAATCGCTAAATCTAACAGTATTAAGCGGTCATTATCCGGAATCTCATTCAGCCAGTGGAAATGATCCATGTTGTAGACCATGTCGCCGAGTCCGATGACTTCGCCGGCGTACATCCACTCCCAGTATTCAAAATCGTTCTCTTTGTACTTCTCAATCTTCCGCAGCATCTGATTCGAGAGAAAGCCTTTTTCGTCATCCAGATAGGTGGAATGATGCAGCAGGAAATCATCATCGTCTTTCTTCGAGTCTCTCCATTCGTTCACCCAGCTGTAGGGATTCCGTGGCGGGTTATACATGTAAAAGACTTGTACTTCTTTATCGCCCAGGTCTTCCCGAATGAACGTATCCTCCACCACGTCCAGGTCTTCCAATCCGTTAAATTCCGCGGTTTCTTCAAAGACCAGCTTCATCACATAGCCTTTGGCTATCTTTGCGGACTTCAGCTTAATCGGATCATCGACGCCAAAGAAGTAGAACGCCGTATTGGTTCGTTTATGAATGATCTTGAGCGGACTGGAGAGAAACCGAAACTCCTGCTCCACGCCTAGCGTAAAGATCGCCCATTTCACTTGCTCATAGACCGAGGTGGACAGGTATTTCCCGACTTTCCGGAGATAGACCACGTTGCCCTGGTCGTCTTCTAAAAAGTCCGTGACGGCTTTCAGCGAAACGACCGAAGACTTCATGGAGGAACGGCCGCCGCTTAAGATGTTGTACGGCTTATCGCTCAGCCACACCGGATAGAAGTTCGGATTAATCAGGTCCATGATGTCCGTCGTCTTCACGGCTTCGGCTTGCACGTCGCTCCATCTCCTTTCGCATCGCTTCTTTGTCGTTCAGGATAAACACGCCCGAGGCATTCGCCTGCTCTTTTTCCTGTTCCTGCTCGATCCGTTTCGTTTCCGCTTGGGCTTTGGTGATATCAGCTTGCATCTTCTCTTTCTGGACGCGGTGCTTCATGTTCTCCGGCAGCAGCTCAAAGTATTGCTCCAGCTTCTCCAGGGCTTTCATTTTGTCGGCTAGCTTGATCGACACGCCGTCTTTGCCCTGTTTGGCTTCGGTAATAATCGTACCGTCCACAGCTGCAGATTCTTTAAAGTCCACGTAATTGACTTCCTTCATGATCGTATTGCCGTCTTCATCTGTTAGCGGGCCGAACATACCCATCGCTTCGATTTCCTTCTTGCCAAAGGTCATGAAGTCGGTAATATCAGCAAACGCTATGGCTGCGTACTTGCGGAGAATGTCTCGGGCATCTAGGAATAAATCGTCAGTCATATTGGCTTTGAGCTCACGAATATAATCCGCAATCTTAGGTTTTCTAAGGTTTTCATGCCCGATGACAAACGCCGTATCCGCACTATAACCTGCCTTAATAGCAGACTGTGTCGCATTAAACGTCCTGATGTAATGCATACAAAAAAGCCGCTGTTTCTCGGTCAGATTCTCCGGTTCAGCGACTTGAATCTCTTCTTTTGGTTCAGCTGTTTTTTTGGTTGCGTCCTGGGATGCATCTTTTTCATCCGAGGATGCATCTTTCTGCCATTCCTCTCGACGCTTGCGACTCTTTAAGGTAGGCAGTTTAATCTCATGCTTTTCTGCTAGAGCCTTCAACGTAATGCCCGTCGTTTCAAACTCGTCTCTGATTGCTTTCCAGTCCATGTCTACATCAGCCCTGCCTCCTTTGTGTTATTTGCTCAAAACAGGTCAGGAACACTCAGCTCCCATGTACGACCTGTTTTCAACAAACAAAAAAGCACCCACCCGGAGGTAGATGCCTTTTTCTCAATTCTTTCGTTCTTCGGTGCTCGCAAGAGCGCCTGTGTATGCATTGGAGATAGAGCACGTCTCTAAGAGATGCCCTACCACCGCCAGTGTACCCGAAAAAATGGGGAAAACCTAACTTGTTTCGTTTGTTTCGGTATTCTGTGGATAACTTGGGGACAGCATGACTTCCGCACACTCTGTAATCAACCGAAAGACATGACCTTTCGAGCGATTCATCACCTGGGCCGTTTCGTAATACGTATAACCCTGGAGCCGTAATGCAAAAGCCATGGCATGCGAGTCTTTCGATATCCGGTGCTGCCTATGTTCGATATAGCGGACCTTATGTTCTAATTCATGAAGCATGACATTCTGACGCATCAGGTGCAGCACGTTTTGCGCCACCACATCGCTATGGTCGCCGCCCTGCGCTTTCGGCATCCCTGCTTCTTCCCCGTACTGCGAAACCAATCCCATCCCCACATCTTCCACATACGATTGCTGGAGCTCCCGGATCGCTTGGATGTTTTCTCGATAACTGCCGATCCACTGTACGATATCTTTCACCTGTGGTGCTTGAAGTTCTGCTTTGATTTCCGTCGCCTTCATCCAACCGCCCCTTTATTTCGCCCTCAGCGCCCCGCCTTTGGCTCGTTTGTATGTTTGCTTCGTTACCCCCATGAGCTCTTTCAATTCTCGTTCTGATAGCTTCTGCTTCTTCTCCTGCGGTTTCTTTTTCATACATGCCTCCTAACAAAAAAGAGGACACCAAACCACAGCGTTGTGCTGTCGTTCAGTGTCCTCCAGTGAGCTGGTAGAACGTCTTTCGTTAAAATTCTTCGCCTTCGTCCCATTTCACGCGTTTCACTTTCCCCTGGTGCGTGACAATCTTCGTCTCTCCGTGTTCAGGAAGCGGCGCACATCGCACACGCCCCTGAGACACCACCAAGACGAATGGTTCTTCTGAACTAAGTATATCAAAATTTAGTGTACCTGTAACTTCATCCCAGCTAATATCGGTCATGCGTTCGGCCATGCTCTCACTCCTTTTCTGTCTCAGCTCCAAACCCATTGTATGGTGTTCCATCCCAACCCCACGACTATCGCTAATATGATGGTAAAAATCACAGCCACAATTAAAACGCCGAACACTTCCCCGAACCGTTTCATCTACTCGTCCTCCTCAATCATTTCATTTAGCTTTTGCACTAGGCCCTGGATATTCTGTTTACGGAGATTAGTCATCTTAGCGGTTCCTTTTGCATCTGAAAGGCTAATATAAAAACCATTGGCTGGATTATTCATTTTTCCTATTTCTACTGATCCTTCAGAAGTCAAAATCCACTCGCTGTGTGTTTTCATTTAATGCCCCTCCTTGCTTTGGTACGTCCGGTAGCACTGCTTCCAGAACTCCGCCACGCTGACTACGTCTGTTGTATAATGCATGCTGTCGGTTGGCAAATATCGTTTCTGTAAGGGAAAGGCTGCCTGAACCACGACTTTGGGTTCACACTGAAACGCATAGGTCACGATCCCCCACCGATTCATGGAATGGCAGTACACCAGCTCCCCCGTCTGGTACTGCATGCTATCTCCCCTCTCTAGGCCCGCTCGGACCGAGCAATATCCACACCACCATGCCTACCGATGCTGCCATGTATAACCATTCCATCGCGTTCCTCCTTATCAAAGCTAGGTTTTATCGGTTTTAAATCCCCATTTCTTTCTGTTCTTCCATAGTTAAATCCTCGGTGTCCGGCTTTTCACCTAACGTTTCGCGTGTCCACCTAGATTTTTCTTCAACAGCCCCCGCAATGTCTTTCTCCGTAAACAGAGCTTCAATCCTTTTCCCTATCTCTTTCAAAAGCTCCATTGCTTCCGATTTTTCCATTGTCAAAAACCATGTAGCATCATTCATAGGCACATCAACTAATTTCGTGCCGGATTCAACTTCAATTATGCGAATATACTTTTCAAAGGGAATAGCAGCAAAGTCTCTGCCGTTGACTGTAACCATGTGTCCTATCCCTGCACGCCAACTATTTTTCAGTGCTAAATAAAATCGCTGTGGCGTTTCATTTACTTTTACACTCATATCCTCACCTCATAAGTTAGGTTTTATTATTCTTCTTAAACTTCTTTACATCATCTAACTCACACCAACCACCGAGTCCTGCATGATACGTCACGAGCGACAACTTCTGCGGGTACTTCTTCTCGAACAGTTTGCGCTTCAGTTTAAAATCCGCCGTCTCCATCCCTTTCACGTCCACCGTTTCAATACTCCCGTCTTGATGCATAATCTCAAAGTCCGCCACGTACTCGATCTTCCGGTGTGTTTTGCCGTTCTTCGTAAACGCCTCCTGGAGCAGATAACGTGGCTGGAGCATGAAGTCCTGAATGGCTCCGTGCTGTTTCAGCCACAGCAGTTGCCTATAATAGCCGGCTTCGAGCTTACTATCGAAGGAGATCCCGTCCACCGTGACTTTCTGCGCCGAGTACTTATGCTTTTTCTTTTTCTGCCGGAACTGCTGGGCGTTCATGCTCTCGGTTTTGTTCATACAGCACCTCCGCCGCTTGTAGTATTTGCTCTTTGCCTGCCCCGGTTTCTTGCTGCAGCTGCTTCACCAACTCTTGGTTACTCATCACGAACCTCCTCATCAAAGCGGAGTTTAAAGGAATAGTCTGTCCGACATTTGCCGGTATCTTCAAACATCATCCGTGTGAATTTCTCGTTGCTGTACATCACTTCATAGATCCGCCCCTGTGGTGTTCGCCAACGGGAGTATGGTGGCTTGATATTTGTACTCATGAACTAGCACCTCCTTCCAGCTTCATAAACACCAGCCAATGCGTTTTGCTTCGTTTGTTGCCAAACAATGGAGCGTAAGGGATTACTTTTTTCAACTCGCCCAGCTTGATCTGATCCTCGTTCCATTTGAATATCAATGTGCCGTTCGGCTTTAAGACTCGCATACATTCGTAAAACCCCTGCTTAATATCATCTTTCCAATCGTGGCCAAGCACGCCGTACTTTTTGGCCAACCATGATCCGTCGCCTGCTTTGAGTAAATGAGGAGGGTCAAATACCACCATGTAAAACGATTCATCCTCAAACGGAATATCTCGAAAATCTGCTTGAATATCCGGATTAATATTCAGCATTCGTCCATCACATAACTCTGTTTCTAATTCACGGTTGTCCATGTAAATCGTGTCCTCTTGTTGTTTGTCGAACCAGAACATCCGACTGCCACAACTTGCGTCTAATATCCTTTCTTCCATCTGCTTGTCCTCCTTAGTATTTGCTCCAATCCACATACATCGCTTGCACCTGATCTCGATGAAAGTCCCATTCCGTCAAACATTCGCCGCAGAAAAACCCATTCACCCACTCGCCAAATTCTCCGGCGTAGCGTATCTTGCGGGAGTCGCACGTGGGACAGTTATGTCCCGGTTTCCATTGCAGAAGCAGTTGCGCTTGCTTACCGATCTTGCCGGTCGGTATCGTGATCGCTTGCAGTTTCGTCCAGCCGTCGCTCATACGTTTCTGCGCCGTCCGTTTGGAAATGCCATGCTCCTGGGCTATGCGTATATCATCTTTATGCAGCCGTTCTTTCTTATAGGTTTTCGCGAACTCTTTGCTCCATCCCGATCGAAGCCGAGCGCGAAATGTTTCCGCCTGAATGCCATTTTGTTTTGCTTCTAATAAATCTGTTGCCGAGTAATCATAGATGCGTGTGGCCATGTGTACCTCCCCTTTCTAGCTTCTCTCCGCCAATCTCCGCCATTTTTGTCGAAGTCTTGAATATTTGTTCGTTATTGACAGTTCAAGGCGCAGAGAAGTCCCTGTGATTGTCTCTGGATGTCCTTAAGCGTTCTGCCCGCCGTACCATTCCAGGTGATCAGCTGGAAGCTGTACTTCTTTCTGCTTCAAATACGTCCGCTTCGTTTGCTCCTTCCTCGTTTCCGCTGCTCGTGTCGCTAATTCCATGCCGGGCACATGCTGCAGCTGCTTCACGGCTTGCTCCTGCTCCTGAAGGAGCTGATACGTTTCATTCATGAGAGGACTCCTTCCGTAGTTCCTTCTCTTTCTTCTGCTCCTTGCGATAGCATTTTGGCCCCATGCCGCGCTCCTGGCTTTTCTTGTCCTTCAGTTGTCTGCCGCAGATGGCACATTCCATATGATTCACCCTTTCGTTATACTTCTGAGGACTCGTAATCGCTTATGCCGGTGATCTTTCTCATGCCCAGGACTACGCAGCCTTCTTTCTGCTCATAATCGATCATATAGCAAACTTTCCTTGTTTCAAAGCTGCCTGTGTATTCTTCGGTATCCGGATCCCATTCTCGTAAGATTAAAAGGTCGCCTGCGTTAAAATTGCGGTCGTTTTTTCTAATTTCAAATGTCTTTTGCTCTTTATAAACAGCATCAAAATGCTCGGGTAGTATTTTTAGTTGGTGTTTCATATTAATTCTCCTCTCTAATATCTTCAGGCAACACATAACGGATCGTTGAAAGATTGACAGCCACCATATAAAAGGTTTCAGGATTGTCTTTGTGTACCATTAATTCACTTTCTGCATTATCTGCAGGAATACCTAAAGTGTCTCTTTCTTCTGCTGGATGTACGCGGTACATGGTATTTAAAATCCGCTTTCCGCAAATGTAACCTTCTGTTTCTGCTTCTACTTTTTCAAAACGCGGGAAAAACTCACAGTCGCTATCATCAAACTTCTCTTCAAATTCATCACGATTAATTCCATGAAAGCACTTCTTGCGATAACCATTCAGCAGCACTTTATCTCCGACTTTCATACACTCACCCCTTCTCTCGTTTGGCAGCTTCGTTAATTTGTTCAGCGGTAACTTCTTGAGCATGGTATAGAAGATTCAAACACTCTGTTTCGGTCAGCATAGCAATGTGCGCACGTTCTTTCGGTAACTGCATCACCGTCATCATCCAGGAATACAACGCGCTCCGTGTCACTTTCTTCGTTCGCCAGTAGTAATCCAGTGTGCCGTGGCAGCATTTCCGCAGTTCGCGCAGCTTCCGTTTGGCTGGTGTACCTAATGGATTAGCTGTATCGCCATGCACGCCCACAAAAGCGTCACAATCCCGGCAAAGGTAAATCATGCCGTAACTCTTTCGGTACACCTCGATGCTGTCTGTGAATGCCGTATCCTTCTTACAATAAGGACATGGCACACGTTTAGCTTCTGATTTCATCGAACATCTCTCCTGTCACCGCTAGTTTCTGTTGCTCAAATTCCAACTCCGCTTCTTCAAACCGCCTCATATTACGAGCCACGCTCTCTTGCCGCAGCTGCTCCTCGTATTCATTTAAGGTCCGCCCACGCATGATGATCGCGCAGTCGGGGTATCGGTTAGCCATTGTCACTCAACTCCTGTATACGATAGTTATTTCCTTCAAGTGGCACCGGCGCTGTAGCCCGATTAACAATGCGTGAGGCATCACGGCTGCCGTACCCTCGTTGTTCATCGAACAGCTCCTCGGTGCTCATATTGCTGGTGTAGATCGTGTGCCTGCCCTGCCGGTTATCAATCAGATCGAAGAGTTTTTCCTCCACCCAATCGTTATGGTTTTCGGCTCCAATATCATCGAGAACTAACAAGTCAATGCTCTCCAAAACCGCGAATAATTCATCTTCCGTGACCCCGCTATTTTTGTTGTAGGTGTTCCGAATTTTCCGCAACAGCTTCGGCACGGAAATAAAAATGGCTGGATATCCTTTCTCCATTACCGCATTCGCAATGCTTACCGCTAAATGACTTTTGCCCAACCCGGGGCGGCCATTGAAATATAAGTTCATCACGGGATGGTATTCCGGGTCGTATTTTTGATCTTTCAGGAGCTCCGGATCAAACTTGGCCACGTAGTTCTGAGCATCTTCCCATGCTTCCTGTTGGGATTGATTTTCCGGACGGTAGTTGTCAAAGGTCGCCCGCTGCAGATCCATGTTCACCAGGCTGTACCGGTCAAAAGCTTTCATAGCTTTGGCCTGTTTCAGACGTTTGAATTTTTCCTGAGCTTCTTTGGCCAGCCGTTTTTCTTCACATTTGCAGCCCAGCCGGGTTTCTTTCATCTTTCCTTTGTTGGGACCGCCCATAATAGCGCCTTCGTACACCTGCACAGTCTCTTCGCACTCACACTCTTCGTCTCTTAGATAAGTCCAGTTTTGGGGCGTCGGAATTTGATTGCTGATGCTCTCCATGCTTCCTCTCCTCTCTGCGTTTGCGCTCATTCAACGCCTGCTCGTAGGTGTAGAGGCCTTTTTCTTTCCAGTTATTCAGAATGCCTAAGGCGTACTGGAAACCAGAGCCGTTGCCCGCTGCTTTTTCGATCGCCAGGCAGATCATGCGCTGGTCCATGCCGGCCTGTTCGAATTCCTGGATGTCGCTCGTGATTTTCGGGGTCGGGAATTTGCCGTAGCATTCGTGATATTTTTCATGAGGGTTGTATTCGTTCGAAAACGGAACGACATTGCTGCTGTTACTGCTGTTTAATTCATTATTAGTAGAATCATTATTAGTTAAATCATTATTACTAAAGGACGGATTATCCGACGTCGGTTTTTCCGACATCGGTTTAACCGAATTCGGTTTTTCCGTTTTCGGTGTTTTCGTTGGTTTGCCAGTACTTTCATTAAAATCCGGGTTATATTGAGGCAATTCATACACGTAATACACCCAGTCTCCAAACTTTCCGTTATCATCCTGACTTTGATACTTTGTCACGTATCCGGTCTCTTGCAATTCCTTCAAGCCTGATCGTATGGAATCACGACCATCTTTAAATCGTTTCTCGACATCGCCCAGCCGTATCTGCCAATCATTCGGCTTTGATAAGAAGTACAGCAGCAGCCCGGTGGCTTTTAAGGATAAGTCGCCCCCGCCAATCGACCGCTTGTCCATCTGGACGAATGGATTCTCCTGTTTAACCGTTCGTATAAAACTCATGCTCGCTCACCCTTTTTTTATTTCGTAGTAGCCGGAGGCACCCCACCTCCTTGATCTCGCTTCTGGCAGATCATATACGTTTGCTTCACTTCCACAATGTCCATGGTTGGCTGAGACCTGGCGACGTACGCCCGGAGGTAGCGAAGGAAAATCCGCTTTTGATCTTCCTTCGTTGTACCGTTCCGTTGGGCGATGTCTTTATAGATGGGCGGGATAGGAATCGCGTGCCGTATCATTCAAACGGGAGGTCTTCATCGCCGTCATCTTGCTTGGTTTCCTGTTTCTCTTCTTGCTTTGGCTCTTTGGCAGCGGGTGCTGGTTCAGGTTCCTGATCTTCTTCGGGTTCGTTGTACGGTATATCAATGATGCTGTCATCGACTTGCTGCGGTTCCTGGGTCACGTCCTGGCGCATCGTTTCGTCCTGCGAGGCTTGGTTCTGCACTTCCACGCTGATTGGCAGGTATTTGAACATGCGGCGAATGACCGTTTTCTTCGCCATTTCGTCGTAATCCGTTTTCCAAGGGCCTCCACCACCGGCTTTGCTCCGTTCTTTTACTTTGTCCACGTCGTTTTTGCTGAAGACTTCAAACTGATAACCTCCGTCTTTGAAGTGAGCGACGGCGTACACGAATTGCATGTCTCCGCGATCACCGGTGGATGGCTTGTGCACCAGTTTCGGCTGCAGGCCGAGCTCGTATTCAAATTCATCGTTGGCGTGGACCGTGTGAGCGTAGATGCTTTGGATATGGCCGGACCTTCTGGCTAGGTCGATCATGCCCCGATAACCGATAATGAATTGAACATCGGTTTGCTTTTGCTTGCCGTTGTAGAAAGGAACAAGGTAGCAATGGCCGGTAAGCCCTGGTTCCAGTCCGAGCTGCGCGGCCTGCATGATGGCTCCTAATAAGGAAGGAACCGATGCTTCGAGCAGTTTCGGATTCTGCCGGATCGTTGTCATGGTGATGCGGGTGAGTCGCTCTTGATCCATGTGCTTCGGCAGGGCTTCCTGCAGCTTCGGCCCCATTTTCTTGAGGTACGCTTCGATGGTATTGCCGGGATTATTCTGCTGCTTCGTTGCCTGTTGCTTACCTCGGTTTGCCAGTTGGTTTTGTGCGCTTTGATTATTTGCCATTATTGGGCCTCCTTGTATTTAAAAACATAATTCTTAGGGTTCTGCACTTGTCCGTTGAGCTGCCTGTAAATCGTGTGGCGGTTAACCTCTAAAGCGATGGTGGCGGCTATGATGCTTGGATACTCACCAACGAAACCTCCATTAGTGTCAAACGCCTGGATAGAAATCGAGCGAAAGTTATTTCCTTGATTCAATCGTTTGGCTCGTTCACTTGTAGCTTTGCGCATTTTCTCTGTGACGACCTTCAATTCGCGGTCATATGCGTGTTTATTGTTTGTTGAATAACTGGCCCATTCCAAGTTACCCAAATCGTTATTAAGTTTATTTCCATCAATGTGATTGACTGTTTTGTGGTTCGATGGATTAGGAAGAAATGCTTTAGCCAGCAAACGATGAACATAGCAGCTTTTACCTTTGTTGTTCTGCCAAAGTGACACAATATAATAACCATTGTTCGCCACTGCAGCTTTTAATACTTTTTGACTTTCTTTCCTTCGAATGTGGCCTTGTTCGTCAATTTCATAAGTGTTTTCATAGCCTTTAATATCAGTCCATCGCACGATCACTCACTCCTTTTATAAACATTGAATGGTCGTGCTTTCGAAACTTTGCTGTATTCCTCATAGAGTTCCGGGCGTTCGGCTTTAAGCCGTTTACTGTCCACGGAGCGTCGTTCCTGCGTCTTCCAGGTGATCCGATGTTGGGAAAGGTAGCCGGTTTCGTATTCGCCCAACAGGTTTTTGAGTTGATTCTGCGCTTCATCTTTGCGTTTCTTGGCTTCCTGTTCATCGGCTTTTGCTTCTTCATACGTCTCAATAAGTTCGTCAGCGGTAGCGTCAAGGTCGATCTCGCTTTCTGGCTCCGCGTCCGGGTACATGGCGTTGAGTAAGTCCGTGGAAGCCTGGGAGCCATCGACAATCGGCGGGTTTTTGGCTAATACGTGATCGTTCCAGAACTCCCGGCCGATCTCGATAATCTGATCAATAATGAACTCGTCGCGCTCGATCTTTTTGTAGATGAATTTGTTACCGCCGACGAGTACCGCAATCCACCAGGCGTCGTACCCAAGCACCGCCATGTAATGCTGGCACTGGAGCAGGTAATTCATCGGGACGCTGTCGCCTTCCCATTCGCCTTTCAGGTACTCGGAGGCGGTCTTGCATTCCAGTCCTTCGTTGTGCCCCACTAGGACCCTATCCACATTGGCAAGCATCCACGGTTCGTCCGGGTGTTGCAGAATTTGATTCTTGCGGCGGGTTTTTAACCCTGTGCGCAACTCGAACTCTTTGGCGACGGTATCTTCCATCACGTTGCCCCAGTATGCCGCTTCTTCGTTCGCGAGTTGGGCTTCTGGTGCTTCTCCAACTTTCTCCATATACACCACGATGGGTGATTTCCATTTATTGAAGCCGGCGATGGAGGCAATGTCGCTGCCACCTACGCCCTGGCGTCTCTTTTCCAACCAAACCTCTCGATCCATACCGCTTGTTTTAGCGATGACATTACTCATAAGGGCCTCCTTGTGCTATAATCAAGCCATAGAATGTTTTCTGAACCTCCTGTGTCCGCAGGGGGTTTTATTTTTGTGCCATGCGCTCGTGGTTCAGCGTCACGTAGTTGTGCCATTGGTCTTTCGTGAAATGCACTTCCATCTTGGTCATGTTGATTTTTGCACCACACGCACTGACTCGCCATTGATCGAAAGCGTTGCGCGGGTATGGTAGCTTGCGGAAGACTTGGCTCATGTTCTCACCTCCTTGCCTTGCTGCAGGCGTTCCAACTTCTCCATGATCTCGCCCAGGTATTTAGCTTTATCGCCGTGCAATGGCGCTTCGTCTAAGCGTCGCTCATGCACCGCTTCGTGATAGGCGTCGTTAGCTTCGCGGTAGGCTTGCGTGATTTCAGCTTGCAGGGTGCTAAGCTGTTCGTTGAATTGTTCTGTGTCTCGAAGCACCTGCTCGTAAGTGACGGATTCACCTAAATGAAAGCCTGCCGATTTATCTCCTATTTTTTCGTTGGCTCTGTACATCCGCTTAATCCATGTCGCTCGTAGTTTCTCCATTTAGTTGTCCTCCTTACAATCTGCACATAATTGGTGTTCATCCGGTAGCAGGAAACATTCGCACTCCTGACAATGCTGCTCCCTCGGAGCCGGAGCTAGAAGACTATTGCCGGCCCTGCTGTTGTATCCATCATTCATCAAGTGCCCATACTGGCTTTCATGCGGTTCTAAGTCTTTTAACATATTTCTCCTCCTCAGGTTTTTTGCTATAATTGAGGTATTCCGAACTCTGGAATCCCTCTGAACGTCAGCTAACACCCATAGCTGGCGTTCTTTTATGCCGCGTACATAATGAATCCAATCGCCATCACCGCCAGATACACCAACATGTGATCTACGCTTGTGACCTTTCGCAGTACCTCTCTCATTGCATAACCTCTCCTTGTGGCTTTTCCTGCAGCCGGTTCGTGACCCGCTGTTGCTTGGTCCACAGTTCCTGCACTTCCTGAATGTCATAGCCCAGGTCGCGGGATGCCGCATAAAGCACACTGTGCACCGCCGGTATCAAATCCACTAAACTCCCTACCGCCCGTACAAAATCCGTATCGGCTTCAAACGCGCCTCCAGGCAGATGATTGTTATACGCCCGTTCCAAGATATGAATATCGGCCGTCGCTTCCTGGATCTGCTCCTGCATGTTGAGCAGCGTATTGCTAAAGCGACTGTTGAACTCCCGGCGGATCGGTGGCATGGCGACGGAAGCTAAATTCCATCGATACGAGATGATCTCCAGCAGTTCATAGTCTTTCGTGACTCGGGCCCAAGCACAAAGCAGCTGCACGTTCGGCAATGGTTTCGCTCCCCGTTCGACGGCGGAAATGTACGATTGATCGCAAATCCCCATTTTCGTTTCGTTGTAGAGGATGTCTGCCAGGGTGCTTTGGTACAGCTCCGCGTTCTCCCTCGCCTGTTTCAGCATTTTTCTTATGTCCTTTTCGTTATAGAGTGTGTTCATCTTGTTTTCCTCCTTTTGGTAATGGCTCACGGCCGGGCATACTAGACTTAGGAAATGCGGTCCCACTTGGCGATATCAAATTCTTGTGCTCGTTCTTCACGCTTCTGCTCGTCTTTCGGAAACAGCCATTCGATCAGCTGGTCCCGGTGAATCCGCGGGGTGCTTTCGCCGATCTCCCGTGATACCGGAAAGCCCTCCCGGTGATTTAAGAGCTCGCTGGCCCGATTGGCATTGATGCCCAGGAAGTTCATGAGGTCCCGACGGGTCATCACTTCCGGCATCTGCGATTCCAACTGCATCTGCCGCATGGCGTCCCGAACTTCGGTTTTGATCGCGGTCTGAATGAATTCTTGCAGCATCTCTCGATCGTTCTTAGTTAATTCAAACTGCATTTTCATGGGGCAACCTCCTGTGAGTAATAGTTAATGATGCTTTGTTCTTGAAACGTTGGTACTGGTAGGAACTTCCTTCTTCCGTCCCGAAATGGGTTCGAGGAAGGAGGTGGAAAAATGATCTTTTTTGTGAGTTTTGATCGATTCTCTGTTAGCACTCTGGAATTGATGGAACACTTGACTAAAATTGGCGATGTGACGAATTTTGAATTTGGCGTCCTCGTTTACACTCAAGAAGATATGGGTTTTAAAAAATTCACTTCTTATTTGCCGAATTTTCAAAGTAAAGACCTTTATTTCATCACTAAATTCGATCAAGAATCTGGATACGCTAGCAATCTTTCTGATGAAATACAGGATTGGATTAAATCCAGGCGTTAGGTTTTATGACTGAATCCATCTAAAATGGTGGTTTTGGCATCTGGTCCATTGATGAACATTGTGCCTTGTTGTTCTGTTTGTTTTTTATTGGCTACTATCTTTGCTGTTGTGGCTGCAACGGCGATGGTGGTGGCTACTAAGATAAAACTTCGCATGTTGGCTCCTCCTCAATAACTTTTAATTCGTGAAAGACTCCGGTTCGTTCCGTTCGTTCGATTAATGCTTGATAGGCTTCCGCTGGCGATTCATATTCTTCCATCAGAATGCCCTGGTAGTAGATGCCATATCGTCGGTTCACGTTGCTCCACTCCTTAATAAGATTTGGGCTTTCCATTCGTGATTGCAGCTGTGGCAGCGATACGTCACGTTGGCGATATGAGGATTGACTTCTTCATCCTCCATCGTCCAGTTCCGATCGCCGCACTGGCTGCATGCTGTGATGTTGATTTCCATGACGGCTCCTTTAATGGATAATTTGAATGGCAATGTAATGAAGTGGATATTTTTCGCGAACGATCATCACGCTCGGATCACCTCTACCGCCAAAGTTGGCATAAAACTCGAAATCTTCGTTGCTGCATGAGATCAAATAATCATTGGTGGAAATGTTGAACAGTTCTTCCCCTTCAAATTCATCCAGGTAAATGTTTTCGTGAGTTACACTCAAACTGATGAAAGGCACTTCCTGATCGAAGTAGGCTTCGATTTCTAACTTGTGTCCTTGATACTCGTCTAACAGGCCTTTTACATCCTGCGTGCTGCAATTCATTAAAGTGGTGGTCATAGCGTCCTCCTATTTCACTAAGGTGAGTTGCTGGTTCTCGCGTTCAATGACAGGAACGATGTTCAGTTCTTCTTTCAAAAGCTCGTAAATGAATTTTTTACCTTTTTGTGTCCAGTACAGGTGCGGTTTTGCTTTCGTTGGTGCATAAGGTTGAGTTTTGGAATGGGCATAACCTTTGTCTTGATACTTGTGATAAAGATTCCACATGCCGCTTCGGTGGTATTGCACGCCCAATTCATTCAATTTCTTATTAAGCGTTTGTGCGCCCCATCCGTAATCTTTAGCAATCTGAGTGACGGATAATAAATTATCTGCTTGCAATGCCACATCGTGATAAGCGGCTTTCGGTGCAGCTTCGTTGTATTTAAACTCTAGTTGTTCCTTTTCTTCTTGCTCTTGGATCCATCTTTGCGCTCGTTCTTTTGGATCTTCGATCATGTAAGATGGACGGTCGTTTAAGAGAAGATGCTCTTCCATTTCTTCAAACTTCTTAACGTAGACGGCGGTGAACATAATGCCTTTTTCTCCAGTGACTTTGTTTGCTACCATGTCGCATCCGCGCTTTGTTAATAGATATTTTTTGTATTTTCGGTTATTGCCAGCCATATATTCGCTGTCTAAGAAGTAATCCGCATAATCCAAATCTGGATTTTCTTTAATCACGCTGACGTAATAGTCAATGTCGCGAATTAAATGAAAATGCTGGCGGTCGATCATTTCGGCAATGTCCCGGCTGTCTGCTAATGCCTTTCCATCAATGGAAACTAATTTCAGTTCGTTCATGATTACCTCCTTACGACGGCTGTTTTTTATTCATAATGTGTAAATCTTCTTCAAAAAAAATTTCTTCGACATCTACATTCAATTCTTTGGATATCGCTAGTGCTCTTTTTAAAGTAGGCTGCACTCTGCCCATTTCTATATTAGCGTAACCGCTAGGGTTCTTGAATCCTAAGCTTTTAGCCATATGCGTTTGAGTTATTCCCTTTTCAATTCTCACTTCTCTCAGATGCTTCCGAACCATTATGAACACCTCCTTTTTACACTGTATGTGTAAGTTGATAATTTAATTATATTTACACAAAAAGTGTAAGTCAACACTTTTTTATTCTTTTTGTGTAAAAAATTATTTTCTCTGTGTAAAAATGCTAAACTATAAATAACTAAAGGGGATAAACGAGGGTGGAAATATTGACTGAGAACATATTAGGAGAACGCCTGAAACAATTAAGGGAACAACGAGGCTGGTCTAAAACGTTTGTGGCTAAAAGACTAGGATATTCAGCGGCTTCCACTTATGCCAATTGGGAGTACGGCTATCGAAACCCTGATACAGAATCCATTAGTAAATTGGCTGATATTTATGATTGCACTACAGATTTTTTATTGGGCCGCTCTGATAACAGAAACTTAACTAAAGAAGATGAAGAGTTTAGAGAAAAACATAACCTTGATGAAGGGGTCAAAGAGGTAATGTTCCGGGATATGAAAGAACAGCTGAAGGACTATTCCGAGGAAGAAGTCGAAGAAATGCTGGAGTGGATGAAGTTTAAAGCGGAGCAAAATAGAAAGAAACGGGAACGACATAAAGGAGAATAACCTTTAGATAATAATTGCTTGTAGGACTATATGCTGATACACTAAAGAAGATTCAACAATTTACATATCTAGGGGGAAATTCCATATGGGGGAAGAAAACAAAAAATGGTATCACAAAGTACCGGGTTATCGTTCAGGGAAGCGATGGAAGCAGATTTTAGCAACGGCGGTGTACGGTGTCTTTGGTTTAGGTGTCATCGGGGGTGTTACCGGCGCTGGGGACGAAGAACCCGCCGAAGTAGCTGAGGAAGTAACGACCGAAGAAGCGGAAGCAGATACCGAATCATCGGCAGATACTACGGAGGACGCGCAAAAGGAAGAAGAATTGGCTCAGAAAGAAAAAGAACTTGAAGAGAAAGAACAAGCATTAGAAGAGCAGCAATCAGACGAGGAGGCTGCTTCAGAAAGCAATGAGGAAAGTGAAGGTTCGGAAGAAACGGAAAATGAAGCACCTGAACAACAAGAAGAGTCTTCTTCGTCCAACGGTCTAGGCGATACCGTAGACGTAGGAGCTGTCTCTTTCCAAATCGATGACGTTTCTACCACGTCTACGGTTGGAAGTGAATATCTGTCAGAAACCGCCGACGGCACGTATATAGTATTAGACGTTACTTATATGAACAACGGCGATGAGGCTGCTACGATGGATTCTTCACAAATTAAACTAAAACAAGATGGCAAAACGTATGAGTCTGATTCTACGGCGACTACTTATGCCAATTCTTCCGATGATCCTAGCGACGCAGCGGATTTTTTCCTTTCTGAAGTGAATCCAGGCTCTTCGCTTGAGGGTAACGTTGTTTTTGACGTAACAGATGAAGTGGCGGAAGCGGACCATTTAGAAGCAGAAGTAGCAGAGGGATTCTTCGGCACAAACACAGCAAGCATTACATTGAAATAGGGGCGGGTCTTCCATGAAATTAATTTTAGGTATTTTATCCATTATTTTATCAATCATTGTCTTTTTTCAGTCCCTTGTAGCCATGTTAGGAGACGCGCTTGAAGACGTGGGCGGTGTCGGCGGCTTTGCCGGCGTGCTCGTGTCGATTGCGATGCTTGTAGCCGGGATTGTTGCTTTGGCTGGCGGAAAAAGCCGAGGCACGCACATGACCGCAGCAATTTTCTGGTTACTCGCCGGATTGCTTGGGTTTATGCTTGCTGGCAATTATGGCGATTTGAATATTTGGTCTACCGTTTGTATCATTTTTGCTGTCTTACATTACGTTTTCGTGGTTCGCAAGCTCGGCAAAGCAAAAGCAGCAGTATCATAAAAATAGTCCTGCCACCGCGCAGGGCTTTTCTTTTAAAGATAAAAAGAACATATGTTCTTATAACAGGGGGATAATATGTATTCACTCACCTATTTGGAAGACTATGTAGAAGAATTGCACCAGGGATTGAACCACGCTATTGCTGCAGATATTCATGAAACACGGATTGCGGAAGAGTTAAATATCGAGGTGGAGTACAATGCTCCGTTCGACGCTTCCATGGATCGAACGATTTTTCTCTCGTCGGACTGCCCGAAACAAATACGCCTAGCGTTTGCTCATGAGCTGGCTCATGTTCGGTGGGATACCGATGACCAGTGGGCTCTCTCCCCTTCGTTCAAACAGTACATTGAAGAGAAGGCGAATCACTTTGCGGTGTATTTTTGTTTGCCAGCCTACATGATATTTGAATATGACCTGCAGGATCCGGGGGCTTTACAGATGTTATCGGATGAGTTTGTGGTACCTGTGGATATTGTAACCGAACGCATGAAACAAATATGGATCCGGGAAAGGGAGGCGACGGCCAGTGCGTGGGCATATTAGAAAACGGGGATCGAAGTACGTGATTGTGGTGGATGTCGGCTACCACGCCAATGGGAAACGGAAGCAGAAGTGGTTCAGCGGGTATGCCACCAAAGCGGCAGCGGAAAAAGATTTGCCGGGGTTGGTCCAGAAGCTGCAGGAAGGCACCTACGTCGAACCATCGACCATGGCGCTGGAGAAATACCTGGAGCACTGGTATCAGATTAAAGTGGATAGCGTGGCTGCGAGCACCGCGAAACTGTATACCTCGCTCATCAATAAACAGATTACTCCGTTCATCGGGCATATCCCGCTGCATCAATTGAAGCCGATGCATATCGAGAAGCTGTATCAGACCCTGCGGAACGAGGAAGGGTTAAGCGGCACTACCGTGAATAAAGTTCATGGGCTCTTACGGAAAGCGTTGGACGATGCCTATAAGAAGAATTATGTGATTGATAACGCCGCGTTGAAAGTGGATCCACCGAAGCGTAGCGATAAAGAAATGGCGTATTGGACCAAAGAAGAATCCCGGCTCTTTCTGGATGCCATTCAAGATGATTCGCACTACCTCTTCTTTTTTCTGGCCTTGGCTACGGGTATGCGCCCGGGAGAGATTTTAGGATTGAAGTGGGAAGATGTGGATACGGAGGAGCAGCAGTTGTACGTGCGCCGGACCCTCTCGCGAGAAATGGAGCTGAAAGCACCGAAAACGAAAACGTCGCAGCGGGTGATCAGTCTGGATGAGCATACGATGTCAGCGTTAAAAAAGCATGGGCTCCAGCAGAAAGAAATGAAAATGCGAAACAAAAAGATTTATACGGAGCAGGGACTGATCTTTGCGACGTCGAATGGCACACCGATCAGCCACCGCAATATCCTTCGCACCTGGTATCGGCGAACGAAGCCCTTGTTTGAAGCCGAGGCAGTCCGTCCGATTCGCATGTACGATCTCCGACACACGCATGCCTCCTTGTTATTAAAAGCTAACGTGCATCCGAAGATTGTGAGCGAACGGCTGGGTCACTCGTCCGTGCGCATGACTCTGGACACTTATTCCCATGTTATCCCCAGTCTGCAGAAAGAAGTAGCGGAGAAATTTGGAAATGCTTTATTCGGATAAAGGTTTGTATTTTGTTTGCAAGTGACCTCTTACCATGTAAATAAAAAACGACACCGGGGCGAGAAGTAGTCCTCAAACCGGCGTCGTTGACGTAGTATGTATGGTGGAGCCTAGCGGGATCGAACCGCTGACCTCTTGGCTGCCAGCCAAGCGCTCTCCCGGCTGAGCTAAGGCCCCATATTTTTGCTGATAAAATATCAGCCGACAAGAAATATTGTACCTTGTGTGTCTCTGTCTGACAAGTCCTTTTTTCACGTTTTTGTGTAACTTTGTAAAAAAGATGGCCTGCCCGCGGGCAGGCCCATTTTCTGCTTACTCTTCACTCAGCCTCGTTTCAAGTGCTGTCTGGCGTTCTTCAAATCCCGGTTTGCCGAGAAGGGCAAACATGTTCTTTTTATACGCTTCCACTCCCGGCTGGTCAAATGGATTGACACCGAGCATATAGCCACTCACAGCGCACGCTTTTTCGAAGAAATAAACGAGATATCCGAAGTAATACTCATTCCATTCCGGAATATCAATAATAATATTTGGAACGCCGCCGTCAGTGTGGGCAAGAAGCGTTCCTTCGAAGGCTTTCTCGTTGACGAAGCCCATCGTTTCTCCTGATAAATAATTTAAGCCGTCCAGGTCATCATCAGTGTTTTTCAATTCCAGAGCGCTCCCTGCATCCTGAATATGAAGTACTGTTTCGAGCAAATGACGCCGGCCTTCCTGGATGTACTGCCCCATCGAGTGCAAATCTGTTGAGAAATCGACTGCAGCAGGAAATAATCCTTTGCCGTCTTTGCCTTCGCTTTCCCCGTACAGCTGCTTCCACCATTCAGATACAAAGTGCATGTGCGGCTCATAGTTTACCAGCAGTTCAATGGCTTTTCCTTTCTGATACGCAGCGTAGCGGATAGCAGCATAACGGTAGGCCGAGTTTTCTTTTACACTCTGAAGCTTGCCAGCCTCCATGGCTGCAGCCGCTCCGTGCATCATCTTTTCCACGTCCAGGCCTGCTGCCGCGATAGGAAGAAGCCCTACGGCTGTAAGAACGGAATAACGGCCGCCGACGTCATCCGGCACGACGAATGTTTCGTAGCCCTTTTCGTCAGCCAGCGTTTTTAAAGCACCTTTGCTTTTATCTGTCGTAGCGTAAATTCTTGAAGCCGCTTCCTCTGCCCCGTATTTATTCTCGAGCCAGTCCCGGAACACCCGGAATGCAAGAGCCGGTTCTGTTGTAGTGCCGGACTTTGAAATAACATTCACCGAAACGTCCTTGCCCTCCACCATTTCAAGAAGGTCATGCATGTAGCGCTGACTGATCTGGTGGCCGGCGAAATAAATTTCCGGGCCGTTCCGTTTAGAGCCGTCGAGCTGGTTGCGGAATGAATGACTCAAGCTGTCAATGGCCGCCTTCGCCCCAAGGTAGGAGCCCCCAATACCGATTACAATCAGCACATCTGAATCCTTTTTAATTTTTTCGGCTGCCTGCTGGATGCGGGAGAATTCTTCTTTGTCGTATGTATCGGGAAGATCAACCCATCCGAGATATTCCGAGCCAGCCCCGGTTTTTTCATGAATCATGCGATGGGCCGTTTCCACCATCGGCTGCAGCTGCTCAATCTCATGCTCTGATATTTCCTGAGAAATATTTTTGCTGTTAACTTCAATTTGCTTTGCCATGTTATTACTGCCTCCCTTAAATATGTTTTACGTTTTCTCCGCCTCTGTAACCCTTCTCTATTATAAAGAAAAACCCGGGCGCCCGCAAAACGTTCTTCAAACACCTGTACCCGTTTCAACCATATAAAAAAACCGCCGCTCGAAAGCGACGGTTCTTAAAGCGGGGATCATTATTTCCGTACCCGCTTATTCAGATCTGCCTGAATTTCATTGGATTGCTTCAGCCAGTCTTTTAATTTATCTTCAAGAGTATTAAATCCCTGAGTGTCGTTATTACTCTGCTGGGCTGGACGGCCGCTGCTTTTGCTTTGACGCGGAGCCTGGCTCTGCGGACGGCTTTCGCTTTTTTCCGGTGCCGGAAGGGTGTCCCGGATGGAAAGAGAAATCTTTCCTGATTCCTGATCGACGGATTTGATTTTCACTTTAACTTCATCGCCTACTGACAGTGCTTCGTTAATATCCTTAACGTAGCCGTGGGCGATTTCAGAAATGTGAACCAATCCTTGTTTATTTCCGTCGAGCGCAACGAACGCGCCGAATGGTTTAATTCCCGTTACTTTCCCCTCGACGATTGCGCCTACTTCATATTGCTGTACTGACATTCAAACAACTCCTATAACTTTTTATTAACTTTCAAATTATAGCATTATTTTCGAAATTCGGCAATCGATAAACTCACGGCCTATTCTTGACAAAAGTCCCACATGTTCGGTACTTTAAAGGAATAAATTAATTTTAAGGAGGAACCTACTATGAGCCAACCACGTGAACAGTGGGGGACGAGGCTTGGGTTCGTATTAGCAGCAGCCGGATCTGCCATTGGTCTGGGCGCTGTCTGGCGTCTGCCGTATGTTGCAGGCACCAGCGGCGGCGGGGCTTTTTTTCTGATTTTTGTTGCTTTTACGCTCATTCTCGGAACCGCTTTATTAATAGCTGAATTTGTGGTCGGGCGCCGCACCCAAAAACCGCCGGTCCCCGCCTATAAAACTATTGCGCCGAATACCCCCTGGTTTTTTAACGGTATCATGGGCATGATCTGTGCTATTTTAATTTTATCCTTTTATTCCGTTGTCGGCGGATGGATTATTATTTACTTTGTCCGGAGCCTTGGAGGTCTTGCAAGTGGAGGGACAGATTACGAGGCTCTGTTTGGCTCGATTATTTCCAACCCCTGGGAAGTAGGCATTGCGCACCTTGCCTTTATGCTGATTACGATTCTTGTCGTACAGGGCGGCGTGCGTAAAGGTATCGAACGGACGACCAACTGGATGATGCCTGCACTGTTTATTTTATTTATTGTGCTTGTAATCCGCTCGCTCACCCTTGAAGGAGCCGGCGAGGGTATTGCTTTCTTTTTGCAGCCCGACTTCAGTGCAGTCACAGGCACCACGATTCTATTTGCCCTTGGTCAGGCGTTTTTCTCCCTCAGCCTCGGTAACTCTGTGATGGCTACATACAGCTCCTACCTTCCGAAGGAAAAGAGTCTGGTTAACTCAGCGTTTTCTATCGTCGTATTGACGATTGTCATTTCACTGCTTTCCGGGCTTGCGATTTTCCCAGGAGTGTTCGCTTTTGATATACCACCGGATGCCGGGCCGAATTTGATCTTTATTGTACTTCCGGCAGTGTTTGAGCAACTTGCACTTGGTTCGCTGTTCTTTACGCTGTTTATGCTTCTGCTCATCTTTGCTACGTTAACCTCGGCGTTTTCCCTGCTCGAGATTATTGTCTCTTCAGTGTCTTATAAACGCCCGGACAGCCGCGGACGTACAGCCTGGGTCGTTGGTATTCTGATTTTCGTTCTCGGCATTCCGTCGAACCTGTCATACGGACTGCTATCCGACTGGCTGATTTTCGGCAATACCTTCTTTGATTCCATCGACATTCTGACAAGCAATTTTCTGCTTCCCCTCGGGGCGTTGATTGTTTCTCTGTTTCTCCCATTAAAAATTAAGAAAGCAGACCTTCGTGATGAAGTGATGCGCGGATCTGCGATGGGAAATGGTGTATTTCTCATCTGGTTTACCATCATTCGTTACATCGCCCCTGTGGCGATTATCATCGTATTCATTAACTCACTTATTGGCCTGTTTACAGGAGCCTAAAAAAAGCAGCCCGCGGGCTGCTTTTTTTACAGATTGCTGAGAAACAAAATAAAAGCGTCATGTTTGTTCGTGGATCGTTCGATCCACGTTCTTTTTTGGCTGGTGCCTCAAAAA